>DASZCV010000230.1:0-5574 GCA_035942755.1 Thermoleophilaceae bacterium | reverse complement strand
CACCAAGTCGGACACCGTCTACGACTCGGTACGGGCGCGCGCGTCCCGGGTGTTCGACGGGCTCGCCGACGCGGCCTGACAGCCGTGCGCGGGCGTGCGCGGAATCTTCGTAACCGGCACCGACACGGGCGTCGGCAAGAGCGTCGTGGCGGCTGCGGTCTGCGCTGCGCTCACCGGTCGCGGGGAGACGGTGGCAGCCTTCAAGCCGGTCGTCACCGGTCTGGACGAGGCGCGCGACCCTGTATGGCCGCCCGACCACGAGCTCCTGGCGGCGGCGGCCGGCGGAAGGCAGGCGGCGAGCGAGGTCACGCCCTACACGTTCGGGAGACCGGTCTCCCCTCACTATGCCGCGCAACTGGCGGGAGAGCCGATCGACCCCCGCCGGATCCGGGCGGCGGCCGATTCCGCCGCGAGAGGAGCGGATGCCCTCGTGTGCGAGGGCGTTGGAGGCCTGCTCGTGCCGATCGCGCCCGGCTACTCGGTGCGAGACCTCGCGGTCGAGCTTGCATTGCCGGTGCTCGTGGTGGCCCGCAGCGGCCTTGGCACGATCAACCACGCGCTGCTCACGGTCGAGGCGGTGCGGGCGAGGGCGCTCGAGGTGGCGGGCATCGTGATGTCACCGTGGCCCGAGCGCCCCGAGCCGATCGAGCAGTCCAACCGCGCGACGATCGAGGAGCTGACCGGCGTGCGCGTGAGCGGCCTGCCCCCCACCACCCCGTCGAGGCTGGCGTCGGCGGGCGACACACTTCCGCTCGAAGGGTGGGTCTAGCGGAGCTCCAACGAGTGCAGTGGCTTCTCCTCCCGCGAGAGGAAGCTGTCGAGCTCGGCAGCCTCTAGCCTTGACCCGCATGGCCACTACGCCAAGACCGCCCGAGGCGGCAGACGAGGACAGTCGCGGGGAGGATGCCGTTACAGAGCAGGGCAGGGACGACCGCCCTGAACTGCTGATCAAGCTCGAGGAGCGCAAGCGGCGACACGCCGAGCGCGGCATCGTTGCGCGCGTCCTCGTGGTCGTCGGCGGCGTCCTTCTCGTTTTGGCCGGCATCGTGCTGTCCGGCCCGGGGATCCCTGGCCCGGGGTTCCTGCTGATCCTGCTCGGGCTGAGCTTCCTTGCGCTCGAGTTCGATCGCGCGGAGCGGCTGCTGGGCAGGGCGATCGTGGCCGCCGACAAGGCAAAGGCGCGCGCCGACAATGCCAGTCCGAGGCAGAAGGCATTGACCGCGGCGGTCACCGTCCTCTTGCTGGGGGCGTTCGTGGCGGCGGCGATCCTCTACGACATTCCGCTGCTTCCGGTCTAGTCGATCTCCCTGGGCACGTCACCTGCTCCCGGGGGGCACCGCCGCTCGGCCCACGAGCACCTGATCGGCCTGCGCCTCAGCTGTGGCCGCTCCCCGCCTTCCTGGCCCGCTCGGCCTCCCTCAGCTCGATGCGGCGGATCTTCCCGGTGAGCGTCTTCGGCAGATCGGTCACGAACTCGATCTCCCGCGGATACGCGTACGCGGAGTGGCGCTCCCGGACGAACGACTTGATGTGGCTGGCTGTCTCCTCGGTCGGCTGGTGTCCGTCTGTCAGCACGATGAACGCCTTCACCACGTCGCCTCGCTTCTCGTCGGGCGAGGCCACCGCCGCCGCCTCCCGCACGGCCGGGTGCTCCACGCACGCTGACTCCACCTCGAACGGCCCGATCCGGTAGCCGGCGGAGATGATCACGTCGTCCGCGCGCCCGGCATACCAGACATATCCGTCCTCGTCGAGCTCGGCGGCGTCCTTCGTGTGGAACCACTCGCCCCCGAACACCTCCTCGGTCTCCTCCGGCCGGTTCCAGTAGCCGAGCGGATAGTGGGGGTTCGAGCGCGCGCGCAGACAGATCTCGCCACGCTCGCCGGCGGGCTGCGGCTGCTCATCCTCGTCGAGGATCGCCACGTCCCAGCCGGGCATCGGACGCCCCATCGAGCCCTCCCGCACCTCGACGGTCGGGAAGTTCCCGCAGAGTGGATAGCTCTCGGTAAGCCCGTAGTAATCGAGCACGGTGAGGCCGTACTGGTCGCGAAACCAGCGGATGACCTCCGGGTTGAGCGGCTCGCCCGCCGAGCACACGTTGCGCAGGCGCTCGAGCGGAAAGCGCTTGCCGGCGTCGGATATGCCGGTCATGGCGCGCAGTGCGGTGGGCGTGGTGAACATTCCCTCGACGCCATGCCTGGCGAGGAAGCGCAGCTGCTCCTCGGGATCGAAGCCGCCCTTGCGCGCGTACACGAGCGCGGTCGCACCGTACCGCCACGGGCCGAGCAGAGGGCAGATCCCGGCCGCCCACGCCCACTCGCCCATCCCGTGGAAGAGCTCCCCATCCTGCACGTCGTGGCAGAACTCGAACTCCTCGTGGGCCAGCAGGTAGCGGTGGGCATGGAGGATGCCCTTGGCGAGGCCGGTGGTGCCCGAGGAGTAGTAGAGCTGCGCCGGGTCGTCCGCCGAGGTGTCGGCGGTCTCGTAGGAGGGGGCCGCCTCCTTCAGCTCCCGCTCGAGGTCCAGGTCCGCCCCCTCTCCGCGGCCACCGATCACGAAGACGTGCTCGACGCTTCCCTCCGGGATCCGGTGGCGGTTGTCCGCATCGGTCACGAGCACCCTGGCCCCGGAGTCCTTCAGCCGGTGTTGAATGCCCTCGTCGCCGTAGAGCACCGACATCGAGAGCAGGATCGCGGCCCGCTTGTACGTGCCGAGGAAGACGGCTGCGGTCTCGGGCAGGGACGGCAGCAGCGTCGCCACTCGGTCGCCGCGCTCGATCCCGTGGGCCTCGAGCACGTTCGCGAACCGGTTGGATAGGTCCTGCAGCTCGCCGAAGGTGACCCTCCGCTCGCTGCCGCGCCAGTCCTCCCACACCATCGCAAGCTTCTCGCGCGGGTGCTTGTCGCAGACGTCCCGCGCGATGTTGTAGCGCTCGGGCAGTTCCCAGCTGTGGCGCGCGCACATCTCCTCGTAGCTGCCCAGGGTGTACTTCCTGTGGCTCATGGAACTCCTCTCCTCGGAGGGACCCTAGATCAATCCTCGCCCGCCGCGTACTTCACGATCGACTTGTCGATCAGCCACTCCACGGGCGCTCTGTCGTCGGTGTAGACCCGCCCGCCCTCGAGCGGCGGGCCGATGCGGGAGGCGGCGTCCCGGGCGGTCTGCCGCAGACCGACCGGCATGCGCTGGGCGGCCTGCGCCAGCGCCGCCGCGGACAGCGGGCGCCTGCCGCCCACGATGAGCGTGTTGGTGTCCTCGATCGGATCGCGCAGCACATGCGGGAACACCGCTCGCATCGTGGCGGTCAGCACCTTCTCGAGCTGGTCCTGGCCCTCGGGGTGCCCGGCGTTCACGATCACGACGCCTCCAGACGTCAGCCGGTCTCGCACCAGCTCGAAGAACTCCTCCGTGGCGAGGTAGAAGGGTATGTAGGGCTGCCGGTAGGCGTCCACCGAGATCACGTCGTAGCGCGTCTCGGTTCGGCGTAGGTAGGGCCTGGCGTCCTCGTGGAACAGGCGCAGGCGCGGATTGTTCATGTCGAAGAAGCGGCGGCCGATCTCCGACAGCTCAGCATCGATCTCGACTCCATCCACCAGCGTCCCGGGAAAGAACGTCTCGTAGGCACGCGAGGTGGTGCCCGCGGCGTTGCCGAGGATGGCCACACGCCGCGGCGGCCGGTCGAGCGCGGTGAACGGAAGCACCAGGTGCCCGTCCCACACGTCACCGGTGAGGACCGAGTCCCGGTTGTAGATCGAGTGCTGTGCCTGCCCTTCGTTGAGCTCGAGGGCCCGGCTGCCGTCGCTGCGCTCGACCACGCGCGCGTACTGGTACTCGGTGTCCGCCTCGTGGATCACGCGTCCGCCGTCGGCATCTGCCTTGAGCGTGCCGACGGGCAGGGCGATCAGTGCGGCGATGGCTGCCGGCGCGAGCGCGTAGCGGCGAGCGGGGCGCAGCCCGGTGACGGCCACCACGGCGATCGCCAGGGCGAAGATGAGGAAGGTCCTGCGGGTGCCCACGAGTGGGATGAAGAGCAGCGCCGAGAGGAGCGTCCCCACCAGGCTGCCCGCCGTTGAGAGCGCATAGAGACGGCCGGCCACCTCGCCCGCCCGCTCGACCTCCTTGACTCCCAGGCGCACGGCGTACGGGGTGACGGCGCCGAGCAGCAAGACCGGGATCGCAACCAGCCCGAGCACCCCGATCAGGGAACCGACGAAAGCTCCGGCGGAGACGGAGTCGAGGGCATCGACCGCCACGTCGAGCAGGGGGTCGGCCACGAACGGCACCACCGCCAGGAGCACCGCCGCTGTGAGCGCGAGCAGGCAGAGGCTTCGCATGTCGGGCCGCCTGTCCGCCCAGCGCCCCCCGAGCCAGTAGCCCACCGAGAGCGCCACGAGCACCACCCCGATCGTGTTGGCCCACACGATGGTCGAGGCGCCGAAGTAGGGGGAGAGCAGGCGGACCGCCGCGATCTCCGCGCCGAGAGAGCCTGTCCCGACCACGAAGACGAGGAGCGGGAGCGGCGGCATTCCGCCTGCACGATAGCTAGGGTCGTGCACGGTGGAAGGACGCTCCGAAGACCCCGCCAAACTGGTCGAGGACGATCGGACGTGCCTCTGGCACCCCTTCACCCAGCAGCGCGGGTGGCACGAGGAAGATCCCGTGATAGTGGCGCGAGGCGAGGGCACCGACCTCCTCGACGTCCACGGCCGCCGCTACATCGACGGCGTCTCCTCGCTCTGGTGCAACGTGCACGGTCACCGCCATCCGCGGATCGATGCCGCGGTGCGCGCGCAGCTCGACCAGGTCGCCCACTCCACCATGCTGGGCCTCACCCATCCCACCGCCATCCGGCTGGCGCGGCGGCTGGTGGGCATGGCGCCGCCGGGTCTCACGCGGGTCTTCTACTCGGACAGCGGCTCTACCGCCACGGAGATCGCACTGAAGATGGCCTTTCAGTTCTGGCAGCAGCGGGGAGGCGAGGACCGCCGGCGCACGCGCTTCATCGCGCTGCGTGACGCCTACCACGGGGACACGATCGGCTCGGTGTCCGTCGGCGGGATCGACCTCTTCCACTCGATGTACCGGCCCCTGCTCTTCGACACGCTGAAGGCCGAGCCGGGCGACACAGCGGACATGGCACGGCTCTTTGGGCGGCACCCCGGCGAGATCGCGGCCGTGATCATGGAGCCGCTCGTGCAGGGCGCCGCGGGGATCCTGGTGCACCCGCCGGGCTACCTCAGGGCCGTGCGCGACCTGTGCCACGAGCACGGGGCGCTCCTGATCTGCGACGAGGTGGCCACCGGCTTCGGCCGCACCGGGCGCATGTTCGCCTGCGAGCACGAGGGCGTGTCACCGGACCTGCTCTGCATGGCCAAGGGGATCACCGGCGGCTACCTGCCGCTCGCGGCGACGCTCACGAGCGAGCGCGTATACGAGGGCTTCCTCGGCGAGCACGAGGAGCTGCGCACGTTCTTCCACGGCCACACCTACACCGGGAATCCGCTCGCCTGCGCGGCGGCGCTGGCGAGCCTCGACCTGTTCGAGCGCGAGCGCACGCTCGAGCGACTCCAGCCG
>DASZCV010000229.1:0-3086 GCA_035942755.1 Thermoleophilaceae bacterium | reverse complement strand
GCACTGGGCGGTGGACCACGTTGGGGAGGTCGATGCGCTTGGCGGGGACTCCCTTGTGCGCGAGCATCAGCAGCGCCGCCTTCACGGGATGCGAGCCGGGCACTCCGTAGACGGTTGCCTCCACGACGCGATCGTAACGGGCAACGATCGGCCGGTCCTGGTCCTCGGCGCCGGCCGGGGCCGCTGTGCGCTTCAGTCCAGCCGGTCGGGCAGGCCGAAGCGCTCGAAGGTCGCGGCGAGCCTCGTGACGTCGGCGGGTTGCTCGGGCCACCGCTCGTATACCGCGCTCTCCGACTCCTCTGTGGAGCGCACCACGAAGGCGGTGACGTCGCTGATGAGCGCGCCCCGAAGGCCGACCACGTTGAGGGCGAAGGGGAGATAGGCCTGTGCTTCCTCGTCCCAGGCATAGAACCCGATCGCCGGCTGCCCGTTCGCGCGGGTGAGCAGGGTCCGCCAGCGCCAGGCTCCCGAGAGTGGCCACCCGGCCATCCACTTGGCTATGCCCTCGCGGCCCTGGTACCAGCTCGCCAGCGGAGGCATCGCGAAGGTGGCGTCCTCGGCAAGCATCGCGGCCACCGTGTCCACGTCGCAGCGCTCCCACGCATCGACATAGCGGTCCACGAGGTCGCGGACGGCCTCGTCGCCGAGCGTTCGCAGGGTGGCTTGCTGAGTCTGCTCCGGCACCCTCTCCCCCACAGCGGCGCGCGCGCGCTGGAGGGCGCTGTTCACCGAGGCCACCGTCGTGTCGAGCGCGTCGGCGGTCTCCCGGGCGGAGAACCCGAGCACCTCCCGCAGGATGAGGACGGCGCGCTGGGTGGCGGGCAGGTGCTGCAGCGCGGCGATGAAGGCCAGCTCCACGGCCTCGCGCTGCTCGTAGCTGGCCTCCGGGGCGGCCAGGCCATCCGGCACGCCCAGCGTCTCGTCGGGGTAGGGCTCCACCCACACCGACTCGACCACCGGCTCGCCCGGACCGTCGTGGGGGTCGGTGGGCGGGCCGTAGTCGATCGGGAGCACCCGCTTGGGGCGCCGCTCGATCTGGGTCAGGCAGGTGTTCGTGGCGATCGTGTACAGCCACGACTTGAGCGAGCTGCGGCCCTCGAACCTCGCCAGTCCGCGCCATGCACGCAAGAGCGCGTCCTGCAGGGCGTCCTCCGCGTCGTGCACCGAGCCCAGCATCCGGTAGCAGTGGGCATGGAGCTCCCCGCGGTAGGGTTCCACGAGGCGGCCGTAGGCGACCTCGTCGCCTCCGCGAGCGGCCTCGAGCGCCTCTTGCTCCTCCGCGGTCAGGCGTGTAGCGGGCACAGCCATCGCTCGCACCATAGACCGATCCGGCACGCCAACACCACGCGCGCCGATCAGTTCGGGCATGGGCGCGGGTCTATGGGGCCAGAGCCATGAAGGCGACACCGACCAAGCCACTGGTCCACCTGGAGCTTCACACCGGCAACCTGCCGGGTGCGTGTGGCTTCTACTCGAAGCTCTGCGGCTGGCGGCCGGAGCGGATCGACGCCGGCTGCGGCTCCTACCTCGCACTCGACCTGGGCCGCGGCTTCGGGGGCGGCATCGTCGAGTGCGACACGCGGCGCCCGCTGTGGCTGCCATATGTCGAGGTGGCCGAGATCGACGAGGCCACCGACCGTGCTCGGCAGCTCGGCGCCTCCGTGCTGCTCGAGGCACGCGAGGGTTCCGCCGGATGGCGCAGCGTCCTCGCGACGCCCGCCGGCGGCGAGGTCGCGCTCTGGCAGCCCAAGCGCTGAGCTCTGCACCGGGCCCATCGGCGTGCGCCTGGGCTCCCGCAGCCCGTGGGGAGATACGATCCTGCGCGCCCAACCACGACCCCGGAGGAATCAGAGGCCCGATGGCATCCGTCGGTGCACCCAACGCCAGCGAGCTGAACGTCGAGCCCGGCACCCTGCCGGAGAAGATGACCGCGTGGGTCATCCGCCAGGAGCGCGAGGGCGAGCCCCGCGACGCCTTTCAGCTGGAGGAGATCGAGGTGCCCGAGCCGGGCGCGCTCGAGGTCGTCGTGCGCGTGATGGCCGCCGGCGTGAACTACAACAACGTCTGGGCTGCGCTGGGCAAGCCGGTCTCCGTGTTCCGGTATCACCCCGAGGAGGACCATCACATCGGCGGCTCGGACGCCTCGGGCATCGTCTGGAAGGTGGGGCCGGGCGTGGAGCGCTGGAAGCCCGGCGACGAGGTGATCATCCACTGCAACCAGGCCTCCTACGAGGACCCGGAGGTACACGGCCTGGACCCGATGGCCGCGCCCAGCCAGAAGATCTGGGGCTATGAGACCTCCTGGGGCTCGTTTGCCGAGTACACGAAGGTGCAGGCCCAGCAGCTCATCCCCAAACCGGCCAACCTCACGTGGGAGGAGGCGGCCTCCTACGGGCTCGTGTACTTCACGGCCTACCGGATGCTGATCGACCAGTGCGACCTCCAGCCGGGCCACAAGGTCCTGATCTGGGGGGCCGCCGGGGGGCTCGGCGTGTTCGCCACCCAGCTCTGCGCCGCCGCAGGGGCCGAGTGCGTCGGCGTGGTCTCCGGGGACGCGAAGGGCGAGCTCGTGATGAAGCTCGGGGCCAAGGGCTACATCAACCGCAACGAGTTCGCCGGCATGATGCGACAAGGCGGAGAGACCCCCGAGGAGGAGAAGGAGCGCTTCGGGGTGTCGCGGCAGTTCGGCAAGCTGGTCAGAGAGATCCTGGGCGATGCTCCCGACATCGTCTTCGAGCACGTGGGGAAGGCCACCTTCCCCACGTCGGTCTTCGTCGTGAAGCCCTTCGGCAAGGTGGTCATCTGTGCCGGCACCACCGGCTTCGACCTCGACTTCGACGTGCGCTACCTCTGGATGCGCCAGAAGCAGATCATCGGTTCCCACTTCGCCAACGCGTACGAGTGCTACAAGGCCAACGAGCTGATCGAGCAGGGGCTGATCCGGCCGGTGCTGTGGCGCACCATGGGGTTCGACGGCGTGGGTGAGGCACATCAGCTGATGCGGGACAACAAGCACCTCGGCAAGATCGCCATCCTCGTGGGAGCGGAGCGGGAAGGGCTCGGCAAGACCGCCGACGGGCCCGGGG
>DASZCV010000228.1:0-18368 GCA_035942755.1 Thermoleophilaceae bacterium | reverse complement strand
CCCTCGGAGTGCTCGCGGCTCCCGACGGCGACGTGTCCTTCTCGCTTGCGGTCCTGGCGGACCGGCCGCTGGAAGCGGGAACCCAGCAGTGGATCTTCCTCCTGTTCGCCGCCGCGTTCCTGGTGAAGGCCCCGCTGTTCCCGCTGCACGGCTGGGTTGTGGACACCTACCGCGCCACACCGATCCCGGTGCTGGTGGTGCTGTCGGCCGTCCTGTCGAAGGTGGGCGTCTACGGCTTCCTGCGCATCGTGCTGCCGATCCTGCCCGACGCCTCGCAGCACTTCCAGGAGCTGATGATCATCCTGGCCGTGGTCTCGATCCTGTACGGCTCGGTGCTCGCCTTCTCGCAGGAGGAGCCCCGCCTCGTGGTGGCCTACTCCTCGATCGCCCAGCTGGGCTTCATCGTCCTCGGCATCTTCTCGCTCACCGAGCTCGGCTCACAGGGCGCGCTGATGCAGATGGTCAATCACGGGCTGGTGGTGGCGGCGCTCTTCTTCATCATCGCCGTCCTCACCATCGGCGCCCGCTCACCGTCACTGGCGGAGATGGGCGGCATGGCGCTGCGCGCGCCGGTTCTCGCAGTGCTCTTCCTCGTGGTCGCCTTCGCCACGCTCGCGATGCCCGGGTCCCCCAACTTCGTGGGAGAGATCCTGATCCTCTTCGGCACCTTCCAGGACAAGCTCGTCTATGGGCTCGTGGCCAGTGCCGGGGTGGCGCTCGCGGCGGTGTACATGATCCGCCTCTTTCAGCGCTCGATGCACAACCGCACGGCGCCCGCCGCCGAGCCGCGTGACCTGGGCGGGCTCGACCTGGCCGTGATCGCGCCGCTCACCGTCGTGATAGTGGCGCTCGGGGTGTACCCGCAGGTCATGCTCGACCGCACCGACGAGGCCACCACGTCCAAGGTCGAGGCCGCAGCGGCGGCCGTCGATGGCTCGCCGCCCGAGGCGGCCGTGCCCGCCGGCGCCGTCCCCCAGGGCTCCGTGCCTCCGCAGGGCTCGGCGCCGCAGGGAGCCGCACCCCCGGGCGCGGGACCGCAGGATGGACCCTCCGGAGGCTCCGCACCTCCTGGCGCGGGAACGGGGGACGCACCCCCGGGGGGCGCCGCGCCGCCGGGCGTGCAGGTGCAGCCGTGATGCCGCTGGCCGAGATCCAGCCACCCGTCATCGACTACGGGGGGCTCGCACCGCTCTTTGCCACCATCGGCGGATCGCTGCTCGTGTTGTCGGTGGGCCTCCTCGGAGGGCGCTTCGTGCAGCGCACGCTGATTCCGCTGCTCGCGGCCGCAGCGCTCCTGGCGGCGATCGGCCTGACCGTGAACAACTGGGAAGCGGGCGACACGAAGCCGATCATCGAGGGCGCGCTCGCGATCGACACGCTCTCGCTGTTCCTGTCGATGCTCTTCTACGTGGCTGGGCTTGCCACGATCGCCCTGTCCCTGCGCGCCCCGGTGGTGCGCGAGACGGGCTCCGGCGAGCACCTGGGCCTGCTGCTCGGCTCGATCAGCGGGATGGTCATCCTGGCGGGGGCGGAGAACCTGGTCACGCTCTTCGTAGGGATCGAGCTGCTCTCGATCCCGCTCTATGTGCTGTGCGCCTCCGAGCTGAGCCGGCCCAGCTCGCTCGAGGCGGGGCTCAAGTACCTCGTGGTCGGGTCGGTGGGCTCTGCCACGCTGCTCTACGGGCTTGCGCTCATCTACGGCGCCACCGGCTCCACCGACTTCGGGGCCATCGCCGAGGCGATCGGCACCACCGTGGGCATCGGTGACCCGCTGCTGCTCACGGGAGTCGCGCTGTGCGCGACGGGGCTTGCCTTCAAGGCGTCCGTGGCCCCGTTTCACCAGTGGACCCCGGACGTCTATCAGGGAGCACCGACACCCGTCACGAGCTTCATGGCCGTTGCCACCAAGGCCGCCGCCTTCGCGATCATCCTGCGTCTCTTCGACCACGCGCTGGCCGACGTCCAGGCCGAGTGGGCACCGGCGCTGGCTGCTCTGGCGGTGCTGACCATCCTGATCGGAAACGCCGGTGCGATCGCGCAGAGCTCGCTGAAGCGGATGCTCGCATGGTCCGGCGTCGCCCAGGCCGGCTACCTCCTGGCCGGCGTGGTGGTGGGCACCCGGCTCGGCCTGCAGGCCACCGTGTTCTACCTCGCGGTCTACCTGCTCATGAACGTGGCCGCGTTCGCCGTGGTGATCGCGCGGGAGCGGATCTCCGAGCACGGCGACGACATCCGCTCGCTTCAGGACCTGGGCCGCGCCTCGCCGCTGCTGGCCTGGCCGATGACGATCTCGATGCTCGCCCTTGCCGGCTTCCCCGCCACCGCCGGCTTCATCGGCAAGTTCTATCTGATCGATGCCGCGGTGGCGGGGGATTACGCCTGGCTCGGGATCGTGATCGTGGTGGGGTCGATGATCTCGCTCGTCTACTACCTGCGGGTGGTGGCGGTGATGTGGATGGGCCAGTTCGCGATCGAGCTGCCCACCTTTCCGCCGCGCCGGGTGAAGCCGGTCTCGGGCTGGTCGCCGGAGGCCGACGCGCGCGCCCAACCCGAGGTGGTGGCGGTGGCCGTGCTGGCCGCGGCGGCCACGATCGTGTTCGGCATCGTGCCCTCGCCTCTCTTCGACCTCGCACGCGACGTGGGAACCTCGCTGTCCAGCCTCGTGTGAAGCGCGGTCGGCTGCGCGCCGCGGAACACCTGGGTTGGGGCCTTTCAGCACCCATTTGACGTCAAGAGGCCCGAACCCCCCGATTTCAGCACGTGCCGGGAGCGCCCGGCAACCAGCGCGGGAGCGCCGCGGCCACGAAGAGGACGGGAACCGCTAGGGCGGCCACCAGCACCGTGGTTCCGTACCACGCCGATCCGAGGGCGAAGCCGGCGAAGAGCGCTATCGCGACCAACTCCGACAGCAGGCCCGAGACGGAGGTCACGGTGGCTCGCGCCGGTCCGGCGATCGAGTCCTGCAGCCGCGCGTCGGCGAGGATCAGCACGAGCTGCAGCACGCCGTAGCCGACGGCGATCGGGAGGAAGCCGGAAACGTGCCCGCTGAGCGCGCCGCCCGCGGTGAGCACGGCGGCGCCCGCCAACCCCCACGCGTTCGGGAGGCCGGGGCGGCGCGATGCCGGCCCGGCGAGCAGACCGGCGAGGGCCTGGGCCGCCACCGTCACGGCCACCAGCAGAGGGACGGCCTCTGTCGAGGCCCCCATCTCCCGTGCGAGCAGGGGAAAGTACTCTTCCACCGCCAGGAAGCCGGCGAGCAACGCCACGAGCAGCACCGCGTGGCGCACGAGCCGGGTTTGCGCCGTCTCGGCGAGACCGGCCCGCAGCATTCCGTGCCAGCGGCGGAGCGGGCCGGCGGCGGCGGCGAGGTCCTTTGTCGCGTCGGCCTCGGCCACCCGCTCGGCCTCAGGCAGCGAGCGCGCCAACAGCGCCCGGCCAAGGCAGACCAGCACGCTCACCGCGCCGGCCAGCTCATATCCGCCGAGCGCGAACAGCGGTGCGGCCAGCGCGGTGGCGGCCAGGGTCGTGGCTAGCGCGGCCGTGGTAGCCCGACCGATCAGGCCGGCGTAGGCCTCCTGGGCGTGACGGAGCGTGAGCTCGTCGTACACGAGGGCCTCGAACGTGCCGGACACGAGCGCCGAGCCTGCCCCCCAGAGAACGAACCCTGCGGCGAAGCCCGGGTAGGACGGCATGGTGACCCACAGGCCGAACCCAAGGCCACCGAGTAGCGCGCCCCACACCAGCAATCTGCGGCGGGAGAAGGCGTCGGCCCAGGCGCCCGACGGCACCTCGAGGAGGAAGGTCGTGACCGACCAGATGACGAACAGCGAGGAGATCTGCGCCGCCGACAGGCCGTGATCGGCGAACAGCAGCTGATACAGCGGGTACAGCGGGATGAAGTCATCCAGCGCCGAGTACCCGATGATGCGCGCGGCAAGGCCGGCGGGTACGCGGTTGGAGTCAGCGCTGGATCAGCCAGGCGGGCGCGGAAGAGCCATGCCCCAACTGTAGCGACGCTTCTTGCCGGGGCTCGGGGCCTGCCGGCGCTACCAGGCCCCCGGCCGGTAGTCCTTCAGGAAGCAGGCGTACAGGTCCTCGCCGGCCTCGCCCCGGACGATCGGGTCGTAGACCCGCGCCGCGCCGTCCACGAGGGCGAGCGGCGCGTGGAACCCCTCCTCGGCCAGGCGCAGCTTCGTGGCATGGGGCCGCTCGTCGGTGATCCATCCGGTGTCGACGCTCGTCATCAGGATCCCGTCCTCGAGCAACTCCTGGGCACTGGTCCGGGTGAGCATGTTGAGCGCCGCCTTTGCCATGTTGGTGTGCGGGTGCCCCGGCCCCTTGTACCCGCGGCTGAACACCCCCTCCATCGCCGACACGTTCACCACGTACCTGCGCCGCGCGGTCGCCGCGGCCATGGCGGCGCGAAGGCGGCTGAGAAGGATGAACGGCGCGGTCTGGTTGCAGAGCTGCACCTCGAGCAGCTCGACCGGATCGCCCTCGTGCACGAGCCGGGTCCAGCTGTTCACGGCCTCCCGGTCGGGAATCAGGCCGGCCGCGTCGATGGCCCGCCCCGTTCGCAGCCGGGCCGGGTCGGCCGAGCGCGCCGTGAGCGCCAGCTCGGCCAGCTCGACGGGCTCGAGCGCGGCCGCGGCGAGCGCGCCGGCGAGCAATGGAGGGTGGGCGGTCACGCCGGCGCCGAGCGCCGTCACCTCAGGGACGGGTCCCGGCGGGAGCGCCTGCGCCTCGGCGGCGACCAGCTCCGAGTAGGCGCCGGGCGAGCGGTGCACGGTCTGCGCGGCGTTGTTGATGAGGATGTCGAGCGGGCCGCGCTCCGCCACCGAGTCCGCGAGCGCGACCACCTGAGCCGGGTCCCGGAGATCGATCCCGACGATGCGCAACCGGTCGAGCCATCGGCCGCTGTCGGGCATCGAGGAGAAGCGTCGGGCGGCATCGGCCGGGAACCGGGTGGTGATGGTGGTGTGTGCGCCGTCGCGCAGCAAGCGGAGGGCCACATACATCCCGATCTTCGCCCGCCCCCCGGTGAGCAGCGCGCGCCGCCCACGGAGGTGGGTGCGCGCCTCGCGGCGCTCGTGGTGGAGTCCCGCGCAACTCGGACACAGCTGGTGGTAGAAGGCGTCGACCCGCGTGTAACTCTGCTTGCACACGTAGCACGCGCGGGCGCGACTGAGCGTGCCCGCGCTGGCGCCGGAGGTGGGCGACACGAGCGGGATCCCGCGCGTCTCGTCGTCTATCCGCCCCGGCGCCGCGGTGGCGGTGGCCGCGTCCACCGCGGCATCGGCGGTCCGGCTCGCCGCGATCCGCTCCGCCCTGCGCCGTTCCTTGACCGCCTTGAAGAGCTTGGCGGTGGCGCGCTGGGCGGCGATCGAATCGGGGTGCTCGAGCGGCAGTGCCGCGGCCTGGGCAAGCACGTCGATCGCGGCCGCCAGCCGCCCGGGATCGATGCCTGTGCCAGCATCGCGGTCATCCATCCGGCCATCGTAGAGAGGGTTCGGAGTAGGGTCCGACGCAAGCGAGCCGGCAAGGAGAGACACATGAGCGAGAACCTGGCAAGGATCATGACGGCCGCGGCCGAGGAGAGCCCGGAGCGGATCGCGGTCAAGCTCGATGACATCGAGCTCAACTACGCCGTGCTCAAGGAGGGCTCGGCACGGATGGCCGGGCTACTGAAGGAGAAGGGCGTGGAAGAAGGCGACCGCGTGGCGGTCATGCTCCCGAACGTCCCCTATTTCCCCGTCGCCTACTACGGAGCCCTGTCCGCGGGCGCCGTGGTCGTGCCGATGAACGTGCTGCTGAAGGCCCGCGAGGTGCAGTTCTACCTCGAGGACTCCGGGGCAAAGGTCCTCATAGCGTGGGGTGACTTCGAGGAGGCCGCGCTGGCCGGCGCGGAGGCCGCCGGCGCCGAGTACGTGCCGGTGAAGCCAGGCGAGTTCGAGCAGCTTCTGGGCGGGACGGATCCCCACTACGAGCTGGCAGACTGCGCCGGAGACGACACCGCCGTGCTCCTCTACACCTCGGGCACTACGGGCAAGCCCAAGGGCGCCGAGCTCACCCACGACAACCTGTACAAGAACGCGACCGTGTCGGCCGGCACCCTCGTGGAGATCTCCGAGGAGGACAAGCTGCTGGGCGCGCTGCCGCTGTTTCACTCCTTCGGGCAGACGTGCTGCCTGAACGCTGCCGTCTGCCGCCGCGCGATGATCTCGCTGATCCCCCGCTTCGATCCGGAGAAGGCACTCGAGATCATCCAGCGTGACGGGATCACGATCTTCGAGGGCGTGCCCACGATGTACAACGCAATGCTGGCGGTCGAGAACAGGGACGACTACGACACCTCGACGCTGCGGCTGTGCCTGTCGGGCGGCGCGGCGATGCCGGCCGAGACGATGCGAAGCTTCGAGGAGGCCTTCGACTGCCACATCCTCGAGGGCTACGGGCTGTCCGAGACCTCGCCGGTGGCCTCGTTCAACCATCCCGACCGCGAGCGCAAGCCGGGGTCGATCGGGACCCCCATCCAGGGCGTCGAGATGAAGGTGGTGGACGATGACGGCAACGAGGTGGAGCAGGGCGAGGTGGGCGAGATCGTGATCCGCGGCCACAACGTGATGAAGGGCTACTGGAACCGGGCCGACGCCACCGAGGAGGCGGTCAAGGAAGGCTGGTTCCACACCGGCGACATGGCCAAGGTGGACGAGGACGGCTACTTCTTCATCGTCGACCGCAAGAAGGACCTGATCATCCGTGGCGGCTACAACGTCTACCCACGGGAGATCGAGGAGGTCCTCTACGAGCACCCCGCGATCCAGGAGGCGGCGGTGGTGGGAGTGCCCAACGAGGAGCTCGGCGAGGAGGTAGGCGCGGCGGTGGTGCTCAAGAGCGGCGAGGAGCTCGATGCGGACGAGGTCAAGAAGTACGTGAAGGAGCAGGTGGCCGCCTACAAGTACCCCCGCGAGGTGTGGTTCCTGGAGGAACTGCCGAAGGGGCCCACCGGCAAGATCCTGAAGCGCGAGATCGAGATCCCCGCGGAGATCCGCGGCTGACGCCCGGCGCGGCCCCCGGAGGCGCCACCGCGTGCCTTCGGGGGCCATGACCCCGTCAAGTGCACGGTGGCGTAGGTCTGACCGGCTAGGTCACTCCACCACCAGGCCGTGGCGTACCGTGTTCTCGGTGACCACCTGGGGCTCCACGAACTGCAGCAGGTAGCCCGGGCCGCCTGCCTTCGCTCCGATCCCCGAGCGCCTGTTGCCGCCAAACGGCTGACGGCCGACCATGGCACCGGTGATGGCGCGGTTCACGTAGAGGTTTCCGACCGGGGAGCGCCGCGCCACCGCCTCGACCGTTGCGGGACTTCGGGACAGCAGGCCGCCCGTGAGCGCGAAGGGCAGGGAGTCGACGACGTCGCAGGCGACCTCGATGCTGGCCACCGGCTCGACTGTGAGCAGCGGCCCGAACACCTCCTCACGCAGCACCGGCGCATCCGGGTCGAGGTCGCACGCCAGGGTCGGCGGGCAGAACCAGCCCTCGGCCGGGACGTCCTCGGCGCGGGCGGCTATCCGGCCGCTGTTCGCGGCCGCCGCCGCGTAGCCCTCCACCCGCTGCTGGGCCTCGTGTTCGATCAGCGGCGGCACGTCGGTGGCAAAGCGCGCTGCCTGACCCACCTCCTGCACCTCGACCGCCCCCGCGAGGCGCCCCACCAGCGACTCGTAGACGGCCTCGTGTGCCAGAACGCGGGCGGCCGCCGAGCACTTCTGCCCGGCGTAGGCAAAGGCGGAGCCCACGATCGCGGGAACGGCCTCGTCCAGGTCGGCGTCCGCATCCACGATCACGCAGTTCTTGCCGCCCATCTCCGCCACCACCCTCTTCACGTGAAGCTGTCCCTCCGGCGTCTCGGCCGCGGCGCGGAGGATCTCGAGGCCTACCGCACCGGAGCCGGTGAAGGCGATCACGTGCACGCCCGGATGGCTGACGAGGGCCGCCCCGGCATCGCCCAGCCCGGGCACGAGCGCCAGGGCGGCCGGCGGAACCCCGGCGCTGTGCAGGGCCTCGACCAGCGCCAGCGCGCAGCCCGGCGCCTGCTCGGCCGGCTTGAGCACCACTGCGTTGCCGGCTGCGAGCGCTGCAGCGGTCATCCCGGCCGGGATGGCCAGCGGGAAGTTCCAGGGCGAGATCACCGCGGCCACGCCTCGCGGCCGGTAGCGCATGGAGTTGCGCTCGCCCGGCACCTGCAGGAGCTCCGGGCCCCGGTCGAGCTCGATGGCGGCGCGCGCGTAGTACTCGAGGAAGTCAATCGCCTCGCATATGTCACCGTCTGCCTCGGGCCAGGGCTTTGCGCATTCGCGCACCGCGAGCGCCGCCAGCCGGGAGCGCCCCTCGCGCAGGATCCCGGCGGCCGCCACGAGCACGCCCGCCCGCTCCGGCGCCGAGCGCGCGCTCCAGTCGCGAAAGCCCTGCGCGGCAGCCTCGACTGCCGCCGCCACGTCGTGCTCGCCCGCCTGACCCGCCTCGGCCACCAGCCGGGAGGGCATGCCCGGATCGGTGGACCGCAGGCCCGTGGCCGCACCCCGCTCTCCCCCGACCAGCACGGGCACCTCCAGCGGCAGGGACGCGTCGAGCTCGGCGAGCGCGACGTCGAGCGCCTCGCGCACGGGCGCGCGGCGCAGCTCCAGCACCGGCTCGTTGGCGAACGGGGAAAGCGGGCTCACGGGGCCGCCAGCAGCTCCTCGATCGGCGTGCCGCGCCCGATCTCACCCAGGAACGAGTCGTTCGACGTGTTCTCGAGCAGGCGCCGCACGAGGTAGGCCATTCCCGCCACCAGGTCCCCTACCGGGCAGTAGGCGCGCACGCGCAGGCCCTGGTCGGCGAGGGCGTGCTGGAGGTCGTCGCCCAGGCCGCGGAGGACCTGCAGCTCGAGATCGCGGTCCTGCCCGCCGGCCAGGCGGTTGTAGGCGATGGCGTGGGCCACCGAGCGCAGGTTGTGCGAGGCCACCGCAACGCGCACGGCCGGGCGGGCATCGAGCAGGCGGCGGGTGAGCTGCTCGAAGTTGCGGTCGGACTCGGCCTTCAGCTCGAAGACCGGCGGCTTCCATCCGTGCTGGCGCGCCTCCACCACCTCATGGTCCCAGTAGGCGCCCTTGACGAGGCGGACGGTGAGCGGCGGCTGTCGCCGGCTCTGTCGGGCCCAGTCGAGCAGGCGGTCGAGCTGCTCCGGCGACTCGCGCAGGTACGCCTGGAGCACCACTCCCGCCGAGGGCCCGTCGCGCAGCTCGTCCTCGTCCAGCAGCTCGCCAACCAGGTCGAGGGTGGTCTCGAGTGCATCGAGCGACTCCATGTCGATGTGCAGGTGAGCGTCGAGCTCCCGCGCCCGCCACAGCAGCGGTCGCATGCGGCGGGCGGCGTCCTCGCGACCCACCTCGGGGGCCTCGGGGCGCATCAGCGGCGTCAGTGCGGACACCTTGACCGACAGGTTGACGCGCGGAAGCGGTCCCACGGAGTCCGCCTCGAGCGCGGGCTGCGCGGGCCAGGAGCGGGTGGCGGCGGCAAGCGTCTCGAGTGCCTCATGGCAGCGGGCGGCGTAGCGGTCGGCCTCGACGGAGGTCACGGTGGCCTCCCCGAGCAGGTCCACCGAGCTCGCGGCCCCGGCGTCCCACAACCGCCGTAGCACCCCGAGCGCTGCCTGCGGGGAGTCGCCCACGATGAAGCGGTGCGCCATGTGCCTCACCCCTGCGGCAGCCGCCGCGCCCAGGGCCCGGCGTCCCGCGGGGTTGCGCGCCGCGCGCATTGCGGCATCCAGGGACTGGGACCGCCCATCGACCTCCTCGAGATAGCCCGCGAGGTGGCCCGCGAGGTCGTCGAGTGAGCGACAGGCGGGTGTCACGTCGACCAGCCGGAACAGCGCCGCCCTCAGCTCGGCGTCCCGGGAGGCAAGCTCCATCGCCTTGTCGTCCAGCGCGCGCACCGGGTGCCGCGAGCGCGAGGGCAGCGCTGCGTGGAGCTCCCGGCCGGTCTCCCTGACGGCCTGCTCGAGGGCTGGATCCGGCGCCGCTTTCATCCCGCCCCGAACGCTAGCGTCCGCCGGCTTTCGTGCTCGGGGAGCTAAGGCCCCTCCACCTTGCGCCACCAGGTAGCTTTGCGTCATGACCGATCTACTCATCGGGCCCCTCTTGCGCTACGTCGGCGAGAACTGCGCGGTGATCTGGGTGGAGACCGACGGTCCGTGCGAGGTGGGCGTGATGGGCTTCCGCGAGCCCACCTTCCATGTCGAGGGCCACCACTACGCACTCGTCCGGGTCGAGGATCTCGAGCCCGGGGAGATTCACGAGTACACCGTCGAGCTCGACGGGGCGCAGGTGTGGCCCCCCGCCGGATCGGACTTCCCTCCCAGCCGGTTCCGGACCTACCCCAAGAAGGAGGCGCTCAAGATCTCCTTCGGCTCGTGCAGGGTGGCCGCCCCCCACGAGCCCCCGTATTCGCTCCCGAAGGAGGAGGACGAGCGTGGCCGCGGCATCGACGCCCTGCGCACGCTTGCACTTCGCATGCGCAAGCAGAGCCCGGACGAGTGGCCGGACCTGTTGCTGCTGCTCGGCGACCAGGTGTACGCCGACGAGTGCTCACCGCAGACGAAGGAGTTCATCCGCTCCAGGCGGGATACGAGCGAGGAGCCCGGGGCGATCGCGCTCGGCTTCGAGGAGTACGCCAGCCTCTACCGCGAGTCATGGACCGAGCCGACCATCCGCTGGCTGCTCTCCACCGTCTCCACGGCGATGATCTTCGACGACCACGACGTGCACGACGACTGGAACACCTCGGCCGCATGGGTGGACGAGATGCGCGCCACCGACTGGTGGGACGAGCACGTGGTGGCCGCGCTCATGTCCTACTGGATCTACCAGCACATCGGCAACCTGAGCCCCGACGAGCACGCCGAGGACGGCCTGCTCAAGAGGCTGCACGAAGTCGAGGACGGCGGTCCGATCCTGCGCGAGTTCGCCTTCAAGGCCGACCGCGAGGTGGAGGGGACGCGCTGGAGCTACTACCGCGACCTGGGCGACAGCAGGCTCGTCGTGATCGACTCGCGCTGCGGCCGGGTGCTGGACGAGGACCGGCGCTCGATGCTCGACGATGCCGAGTGGCAGTGGCTGGCCGAGCACGCCACCGGGGGCTTCGAGCATCTGCTGCTCGCCACCTCGCTGCCGTGGCTGCTGGCGCCGGCGATGCACCACCTCGAGGCATGGAACGAGCACATCTGCGGCGGCGCCTGGGGCTCGCTCGCGGCGGGGGTGGGAGAGAAGATCCGTCAGGGGCTCGACCTCGAGCACTGGGCCGCGTTCAACGAGTCCTTCGACCGCCTCGCCGAGCTGCAGCGGGCAGTGGGCGCCGGTGAGCGCGGTGACCCGCCCGCCTCGATCGTGACCCTATCGGGCGACGTGCACCACGCCTACCTGAGCGAGGTGGCCTTCCGGCGGGGCTCGGGGGTCAAGAGCGCCGTCTACCAGGCCACGTGCTCTCCGATGCGAAACCCGCTCGACTTAAAGGAGCGCCGGGTGGTCGAAGCCGCCGTCAGGAAGCCCGCGCACGCGCTCGCGCGAGCCCTCTCCCGCTCGGCCGGGGTGAAGAGCGAGCCCGTCCGCTGGCGCCAGGTGGGCGACTCGCCGTGGTTCGACAACCAGGTCGCGACGCTCGAGCTGGACGGGCGCAGGATGGACTTCCGGATCGAGAAGGTAGTGCCCGACGAGGAGGAAAAGCCGCGGCTCGAGTGCGTGCTCGAGCACAGAATCGCCTGAGTCATGCGTGTAACGACCCCGAGCGTCCACCTCATCGCCCGTCCGGCGCTCGACCTCGATGGAATGCGCGCCTACCTCGCCGATGTCGGTGGCGAGGCATGGCTCGACCGGCGCCTCTCCGAGAGCGACGGGCGACCGAACGCGAGTGAGATGCTGGTCGAGTTCGGCGGGCGGGCGTGCTACCGCAGCTGGGAGCCCGGCCTCAACCCGAACGTCTCGCGGGTGCGCACCGACCAGCGCGAGTACTTCGAGAACCTTCTGCGCAGCGCGCACGGCAGCGTCCTCGAGCACGCCAGCTACTCATTCGCCCTGCGCAACGTCTCCCGCGTGTTCACCCACGAACTGGTGCGACATAGGGCCGGCTCCGCCTTCAGTCAGGAGAGCCTCCGCTACGTCCGCCTGACGGACATCGGCTTCCGCGTCCCGCAGGCGTTGGAGCCGGTCCGCGACCAGGTGCTGAGCATCGTCGAGCAGCTCGAGGAGTTCCAGGTCGAGGCGGCCGCCAGGCTCGGCATCGACGAGGAGGGCGTGCCGTTCCATGTCAAGAAGGAGGTCACGTCGGCTCTGCGCCGACTCGCTCCCATCGGCCTGAGCACGGACATCGTCTGGACAGCGAACGTGCGAACGCTGCGACACGTCATCGAGATGCGCACCGCGCCCGGCGCCGAGGAGGAGCTTCGACTGGTCTTCGGCCAGGTGGCCGAGCTCATGAAGACCGAGGCGCCAGGGCTGTTCCAGGACTTCCAGCAGGACGGCGACCAGTCATGGGTGCCGACCTACCGCAAGGTCTGAGCGCTCGCCGGGGGCCAGGGCTGCTGGACGCGGAGCGAGGGGCTGAGCGGCGTTTCGCGGCCCGTACTTTTCGCCACCACCGAAACTCACCGGCGCCTGAACGGTTAAAGGGACACCCACCGACCAGGAGGATGCCCCTTGAAGCAGCGTAGCAACAGCCTCAGCCTCACAGCCACGCTTGTCGTGGCGCTCTCGTGCGTGTTCGCCTCCGTCGCCCTCGCGGCCACGATCACAGGCACGCCTCGCAATGACAAGCTAACCGGGACGGCGGCCCCTGACACGATCAACGGCCTCGGTGGCAACGACCTCATAAGCGCCCTCGGAGGCGACGACACCGTGAATGGCGGCCGCGGAAGGGACCGTGTGCACGCCGCAGACGGCAACGACAAGGTCAACGGCAACCGAGGCCGCGACCACGTGCGGGGCGGCAACGGTGACGACACCCTACGGGGCGGTGGCGGCGTTCTCGGCCGGAGGGCCGACCGACTGCACGGCAACGCGGGCAACGACACCGTCTTCGGCGGCCGCGGCGCGGACTTCCTCACCGGCAACCTCGGCAATGACGTCCTGAACGGCGGAGGCGGCAGGGACCGTGCCTTCGGCGGCGATGGCAACGACACCCTCAACGGCGGCCCGGGCGTGGCCGGCAAGAACCGGCGCGGCGGCGTTCGCTTCGGCGACCGCCTGCACGGCGGGGACGGCAACGACGTCCTCAACGGCGGCGACGGCCGTGACCTGATCTCCGGCGGCACGGGCGACGACCTGTCGTCGGGCGGCGACGGCAACGACCGGATCTTCGCCAACCGCGGTCAGGACCGGTCCTTTGGCGGGGACGGCAACGACGATCTATGGGCGATGGCCCGCGGCGACGTGGCCTTCCTCGGCGACCCGAACGGCGATTCGCTCACCGGCGGTAGCGGGAACGACAGGTTCCACGTGCGCGACGGCGAGCGGGATCTCATCGACTGCGGCGCCGGCGTGGACCGTGTGATCGCAGACCAGTTCGACCTCGTGGACATCTCGTGCGAGGCGGCCCGCATCCGGAGGGTCGTTCTGACAGCTCCCGCGGCGGATGACCCGACCGAGCGGACGACCGAGTCACCCGCGGAGGATCGCAAGGAGAGCTAGAAGAGTCGCGCACGGAGCGCGCCAGACGCAGGCAAAGGGGGCCCCTCGCCGGGGCCCCTTTCTTGTGACCGCGTTATCCGATACCGTCGCGCGTCGTGAACGCAGAACTTCTACAGGGGCGCCGGATCGCCCCCTCCATCCTGGCCTCCGATTTCGCACGTCTCGGCGCACAGGTCCAGGAGGTGATGGACGCGGGTGCCCGCGTGATCCACGTGGACGTGATGGACGGCCACTTCGTGCCACCGATCTCGATCGGCGCCCTGATCGTCGACGCACTGAACGAGCAGGTCCACGACGCGGGCGGGTGGCTTGACGTGCATCTGATGATCGATCGCCCCGAGCAGAGCCTGGCCGACTACGCCAAGGCGGGGGCCGACTCGATCAGCGTCCACGTGGAGGCCACGCCCCACATCCACTATGCCCTGCTCGCGGTGCGCGAGGCGGGCTGCAAGGCTGGGCTCGCACTGAACCCGGGCACGCCGGCTTCGGCCATCGAGGGGCTCGAGGAGTCTTTCGACATGCTGCTCTGCATGACGGTCAACCCCGGCTGGGGTGGCCAGCCCTACATCGAGGCCTCGAACGCGAAGATCTCCGCGCTGCGTGAGCGCCTACCCGAGGGAACGCCGCTCGAGGTGGACGGCGGCGTGGATAAGGAGAGCGCGGGGCCGGCCGCCGAGGCCGGGGCAACCCTGTTCGTGGCGGGATCCTCCCTGTTCGGCAAGCCGGACCTCGCGGCGGCCTACGCGGAGCTGGCGGAGATCCTCGACGCCGACTGAGACGGCCGGGCGCCGCCTAACGCGGCTTCTTCTTGCGCTTCCTCGACCTGCGGCGCGGCGTCGCGTCGGCCGGGGAGTCGGAGGCGGGGTCCGTCACGGGCTCCGAGGCGTCCGACCGCCCTACGAGGGCGTCATCTCGGGTCTCGGCGGCGGAGGGCCAGGGCACCGCCTCACCGGTCTCCCAGGCAGGGCCGCGCCCGTTCGGCCAGCGACCCAGGAAGAGAACGCCGAGCGCGGCGAGCCAGAAGATCTGAACCATGCTCTGGCCGCCGGGCAGCAGCGGCAGGACGAGCAGGCCGCCGACGATCATGCCGAGCACGCCCATGAAGCGGCTCAGGAGGCCGGCCCGCATGGCGTTGAGGCTGACCAGCACGAACGAGAGCGCCAGACAGAGGCTGCCCCCCTGGAGCAGCCCCCTGCCGAGGTTGCTTTGGTCCTTCAGCAGCTCCTCGGCGCGGTCGTTGCTGCGGCTCCCCGACGCTAGGAACTGGTCGGCGATGTCGTTCAGGTCCAGCTGGTTCAGTACGCCCCCGACGGCCAACAACACGGGAGCGAGCAAGAGGAGGGCGATGGCAAACTGGGGCGTCTCCGGCCGGCGGTGCATCGTCGCGCGAAGCAGGTACAGCAGTGCCCCCGTGAGCAGGAGGTAAGACACTACCTGCGTGCCGAGGCTCAAGAAGAAGTCCCCGTGGTGCTTGTCGACGAGAAGCAGCGCCTCCCGCTCGTTGTCCGGTCTCCCGATCGCGCCGGCCTGGATCGCTACGTTGGCAACGGTCAACGCTACGGCGAGAAAGGCCGCGGCGGCAGCCGGCTTCGCGGTGCGGGCCTCCCACTCGAGCTGTCCCTCGCGCGTTGCGGCTGGAGAGGCGCTCATGCGCGTGGTCCCGCGCCGCTATCGGGCGCGGACGGCGGAGGCTCCGTGCCCATGCGCGTGCGCGGCGGGTAGTACTCGTGATCCTCTCGCTCGACGATCCGGGAGAGCCGGTCGCCGAGGGCGAGCACGAGGTTGAGCGCCGGAGCCGCAAGACGGATCACGGTCTCGGCCCGCTCGCGCCTGCGAAGCTGCTCTGGAGTCAGGTGCGCCACCGTCCCGGACTGTACCGCCCGGCAGCGCGCCCAGTCCGGAGAACCGGCATCCCGGCCGTCGCCTCCCGCTACCGTGTGGGCCGCATCACTGCGGGCCGCAACCGGCGGCGGCACGCGCGGAAAACGGAAGCGTTGCGCACCCATCCCACTTCGACCATGAGCCGCCTCGCCGCGGCGTGTATCGCCGCCGCGGCGCTGGCGCCGACAGCCCCTGCCATGGCCTCCAGGACCCAGGAGGCGGTACTCCAGGACGACCCGCAATTGCTCGGCGCCTCCGCGTCCCAGGTCGACCAGAAGCTGGGGCTTCTGAAGGCGCTCGGCGTGGACAGGCTGCGGGTGTCCGTCTTCTGGGACAACATCGCGCCGGCCAGCAGGAGCCAGCAGAGGCCTCAGTTTCCCTCGCCCGGGCCGCGCTTTCCGAAGTCCTACCCGCAGAACGCGTGGAGGCCCTACGACACCATCGCGCTGATGGCCAGGAAGCACGACCTGGGGCTGCTGTTCACCCTCACCGGACCTGCGCCGGCCTGGGCCACCCCTGGGCGGCACGAGCGTGAAGGGCTCTACCAGCCAAACGCCCGCGACTTCCGGGACTTCGCGACGGCCGTGGGCGTTCGCTACTCCGGCCTCTATCCCGTGGACGATCGCTTCCCGAACGCTTCGAAGGACGATCCGATCAAGATCGGTCCCGTCGAGATCGGCGGGACGCCGCCGGAGCAGCCGATCCCCCGCCTTCCGCGGGTGGACGGGTGGTCGATCTGGAACGAGCCGAACTACCCGAGCTGGCTGCGCCCGGTCTGGGTCGAGAACAAGCCCAAGCGGGCGCGCGACATGATCGCCGCGGCCCCGCATCACTACCGCAGGCTGGTGGATGCCGCATGGACGGGACTGAGTGAGAGCACCCACGGGCGCGACCTCATTCTCATCGGTGAGACCGCGCCACGGGGAGCCAAGAAGCCGAGCCAGCTCGGAAACGCGATGCCGCCGGCCGAGTTCGCCCGCGAGCTGTACTGCCTCAAGGCGAATCTGAGGCCGTACACGGGCGGCGCCGCCGAGCGGCGCGACTGCCCGAGGGACAGCCGCGAGCGGCGAGCCTTCCTCGAACAGCACCCCGGGCTCTTCAACTCCCGGGGCTTTGCCCACCACCCCTACAGCCTCGACCGCCGGGGGTGGCGAAAGCCCACCTGGCGCCACCCGTTGAAGGACAACGTTCCCATCGCCAATCTCGGGCGCCTCACCCGCACGCTCGACCACGCGACCCGGCGCTGGGGTAGCCGGGCACCGAAGATGCCGATCTGGATCACCGAGTACGGCTACCAGACCCGGCCGCCCGATCCACTCGTGGGCGTGGCGCCGTCGCGGCAGGGTCCGCTCTCGGCCTGGGGCGAGTACATGGCCTACCGCAACCCGCGCGTCGCGTCGATCGCGCAGTTCCTGTTCGTGGACGACGGGCCGGTGCCCGGCTTCACCGGAAACGACCCGCGTCGCTGGATCACGTGGCAGTCGGGCCTCTACACCAGCGATCGGCGGCCGAAGCCCTCGCTCAAGGATTACGTCAGGCCGATCCACACCGAGCAGCGCGGCCGCAAGGTACGCGTGTTCGGGGGATTCCGGACCGCTGCTACCGGCGTGCCGCTCTCGGCTCGCATCGAGTACGCGCCTGCCCGCCGCAGCTGGCAGACGCTGCGCGAGCTCACGGTGCGTAACCGCAGGGGCTACCTGAGCGCGGCGATAAGGGCGCCACGGCCGGGCCTCGTGCGGATCCTCTGGCGCGATCCCTCCACCCGCAGGGGCGTGGCCAGCCGTTCCGTCATGGTGCGCTAGGAGCGCCTGCCGCTCCTGTAGGAGCGGGCTCCCCCTGCCCGAGGAGCGGTCTGCCGGTCCACCCGGACCGGGCCCCCCGACGTCCCGCCGCCCGGCGACCTCTACACTGGGCGCGTGCCCCCAGACGACCCATTCGGTGGCCTGTTCGGCGACCCGGAGGAGCTTCGCCGGCGCATGGAGGAGATGGCCGAGCAGATGCAGGGCGCCCAGAAGGTGGCGTGGGCAGACAACGCGATCAAGCTCGCGGTCGACATGACCGTGGCGGGCATCAACCGGCTCAACCTCCAGGGAAACGCCGACCAGCAGGCCCAGGAGATCCGCTCGGCCATGAGCCAGCTCTTTCCCGAGGCCGTCGCACTCGTACGCGAGGCCCGCGAGGGCTTCGGCACGTAGCGCTCAGGACGCGGCGGCCGGCTCTTGCTTGGCCCGCTCGGCGTCGCGGTCCTCGCGCCCACGGCGCATGATCTCCTTGAAGCTGCGCACCCGGAAGATGAACACCAGCGCGGCGAAGCCCACACCGAAGGCAAACGCCCCGATCGCGATCTGCTGCCCCACCGAGTAGGCCGCCACGGTGGCGCCCGACGCGGTCCCGGCGAAGACCTTGACCAGCAGCGCTTGCGCCACCCCGGCGCCCTGGGGGGTGAGCGGGACGGCGGCGGCCACGGCGTTCACCCCGAGCACCAGCAGGACGTTCTTGACCGAGCCGCCCACGTTGAAGGCCTCGAGCAGGAACCAGAAGGCGGCGAAGCGGAAGACCCAGCCTCCGAGCTGGACGAGCCACACCTCGCGGAAGTAGCGCCGGCGGTCCGACAGGATCGTCAGCCCCTGGCGCACCCTCGCCCAGAAGGCCTTGACGCGCGCCGAGAGCAGGGCGAAGGCGACGAGCGCGACGATGGCCAGCGCGGTCAGGAGGAAGAGCGTGAACCGGGGATGGCCCGCGAAGAAGGACAAGTCGAAGGCCTCGAGC
>DASZCV010000227.1:0-3024 GCA_035942755.1 Thermoleophilaceae bacterium | reverse complement strand
GTCGGAGATGGCCTTCAAGGTGGCCGGCTCGATGGCCTTCAAGAAGGCGATGGAGTCAGCCCGCCCGGTGCTGCTCGAGCCGATCATGACGGTGGCGGTCTCGGTTCCGGAGGATTCGGTGGGAGAGGTCATCGGAGACCTCAACTCGCGCCGTGGCCATCCGCTCGGCATGGAGCCCACGGGCGCCATGACCGAGGTGCAGGCGGAGGTCCCGATGGCCGAGATGCTGAGCTATGCCCCTGACCTTCGTGCGATAACCGGCGGCCGCGGGGACTACACGATGGAGCTGGCCCGCTACCAGGAGGTGCCCGCCCATCTCGCCTCCAAGGTGGTTGAGGCCGCACGCCAGGAGGGAGAGGCGGTCCGCGCCTAGCGCGCCGCTCGGCGCGTAGGCGCGCTCAGCGAAGCTCTACCGATAGCGAGCCGCGCAGGCGGGCGGGCGTCGCACTCAGCGAGCCAATCATCTGACCCAGCCGGCCCAGGTCGACCCCGAGCGCGCGCCTGATGGACATCCTCATCGCCCCGAGGTCCGCTAGCGTGACGCTCGTGCCGGTGATGCCGGCCGGCCGCTGGGCGGGCGCGGTTGCCATCGCCTTGGCCCGGCGCTCTGAGGAGCCCACCACGAACACGCCGCGGTGAAGGCCGAAGTACACCTTCGCCGGCCCATGGCGGAGGCCTCTGAGGCGGTAGAAGTCACGCTGCCCCCTCAGCCGCTCGAGCTTGATCCGGGACCGCCCCAGCACTCCGTGCGACACCGGGGCATCCGGGGCGAACAGGAGAAGCAGCGCGAGGCCCTCGCTCTCGAGTGCCTCGAGGTCCTCGACCACCCGTCCGAGGTCGGGCGCCAGGCGGCGGATCGTGCGCGCCAGCCGGGGCGGGTCGCTCACCGCGCTGCGCGCCGCGAAGGTGCCGTTGGGGGCCAGCAGGGTGGCGCTCGGGCCGTTGAACTGCTGGAGCACCTCGCGCTCGAAGTCGATCTTGTGGATGCGCTCGAGGCGTCGCACGTCCCGGACGAAGCGGGACTTGGGGAAGGCCGCCCGCGCGGCGCGCAGCAGGAACACCGTCGTCTGGCTCTGATTGACGCTGCCTCCGGCGAACTGGCGAAGGCTGCCCACCAGTTCCGGGGGCACTTCGCCGGGCTGGATCGGAAGGTCGCCTTCACTCAACTGCGAGGGGTCGGCCTCGAGCGTGCCCTCGCCCCGTACCTCCTCGCCGGAGACCGACAGCGTGGCGCTCATCGTCCGAAGCGCCTCCACCCACGGTATGCGCAGCAGGTGACGAAGGGGACGCTGGGCGAAGAGGGGCTGAACGTCCGCCACCGCGCGGACGAGCGCATCGCCTGGCAGCTCGCCCAGGCGACTGTGAAACGACGCGTCGTTCATGCCCGTGCCGCTGTCATGCCGCGCCAGCGCGCGGCGTAGCCGGCGCTCGTCGTCGGCGGTCACCAACACGTCGTCCTCCAGTGCGACGAAGGACTCGGCGTCATCCTTCGCCCTGTAGAGCCGGGCGCCGTCGGCATCGCCGGCCACTCGCAGGAAGCGGTTGCCGTCGAGCACCCTGCGAAGCGCGGGCCCGTCCTTGACCTGAAGCGCGGCCACGAAGCCACCCTCACCGTTCGACAGCGCCGGCCATCGGGCCGCCACGGCGAGGTCGTTGCCCAGTTGGGGCCGGACCTCCTTCTCGTAGACCAGATCGAGGTCCTCGGCAGCTTCCTCCAGCAAGGGTCCGATGCGAAGCCCCGCCAGGCGCCTGAGGACCCGCGCGTCGAGCGTGCGGAACTCGTCGCTGTGAAGATCCGTCGGCAGTTGGGCCAGCAGCACTCCTCCAGGCGGCAGGTAGCCGAGCGCCTTGCTGTTGTCCGCGCTCCCCTTCTCCTCGGCTGCCCCGGAGGGAACGAGTCCGGACGCCGCGAGCAGGGCTGCCATCGCGCACAGCACCGCGATCGGCACGCGTCGCATCGTCGGATCCTAGTACTCCCCGACGCCAGAAAGGCGGTGGCCACGTACCACCGATCCCATACCGGCTGCCGGTCCCCCTAGAATCGCCCGCGGTGAAGAAAGAACTCCGCCCGTTCCACGACATCGCCGCCTGTGACGTATGCGGCCGCACGATCCTCAAGGGAGAGCGAACAGAACCGTTCCTCGCTCCGGGAGGAGCGCGTCACTCCGTGTGCGAGCTGTGCTTCGTCCGGGCCGAGCAGGAGGGCTGGATTCGCGAGTCCGCCCACGACCAGCTGCCCTCCCGCAGCTCCCGGCCGCAGGAGCGCCGCCCTCTCTTCGCCAGGCTTCGCCGCCGCGCACCCGACCCGGTGGACGGCCGGCCGCCTGAGATTCTCGACGCTCATCCTCCGCTTGCCGAGCCCGGCGATGCCGAGGTTGAGACGGGAGGCGCCAACGGGGACCTGGGCTCGCCGGCCCCGGCTTCGGCACCTCAGCGCGAGCGGCCCCAGAACCCCCGCCACGTGCGCGGGGTACCCACCACGGCCGAGGTCAAGGTGGAGCGTGCCCTCGGGCTGTTCAACGCCTCCGAGCACCAGCGCACGATCGTCGGTCTGACGCGATCGCTCGGATCTCCGATGGTCACGGCCGTGCCCGACCCCGATGCTCCGAGCACCGTGACCGTGGTGGTCGCCTGGGAGCTCTCCTGGTATCGCTACCGCGTGGATCTGGGCGATGCTGCCGAGCCCGTTGCGCTGCAGGACAAGGGCGACGAGCTGAGCGACATCAAGGACGGGCTTCGCAACTGGAACGCCGGGCTGGACGCCGAGGGGCGAGTGGTGATAGGAGTCGAGCCGGAATGATCTATTGCGTCGTGCCAGAGCCGCTCACCGAGGAGCTGTTCGACCGGCTCACCGAGTACTACAAGGACGACCCGAACGTCACGGTGATCGTCGACAGGCGCGAGGGGCAGGGGGGTGCGCCCGGTCCCCACCCCGCCGACCGCGATCGGCGCAGGCGCCGCGCCAAGGGCACGTTCCCGCCAATAGGGCCGGCCGACGGGAAGCCCTGACCGAGCTGTCCAGGG
>DASZCV010000226.1:0-2441 GCA_035942755.1 Thermoleophilaceae bacterium | reverse complement strand
GCACTGGCTCGATCGCAGCGGGGCGCAGCGGTGAAGGCGCGCGTGCTCATCCGCCCGAAGGAGGGCATCCTCGACCCCCAGGGCCAGGTGGGCGAGCGCGCGCTTCCCGCGCTCGGGTTCGAGGGCATCTCGAACGTTCGGGTCGGGCGGATGGTGGAGCTCGAGGTGGAGGACACGGCCGGCATCGAGGAGATGTGCGAGCGGCTGCTGGCAAACCCGCTCATCGAGGACTACGAGGTGCTCTTGCTCGAGCCGGCTGCCGACCCTGCCTCGTGAGGTTCGGGGTAGTCCGCTTTCCGGGCAGCTGCGACGAGGTCGACGCGCTGCTCGCGTGCCGTCGCTTCGGCGAGGCAGAGCTCCTCTGGCATGGCGAGCGCACGCTGGGAGATGCCGACGCGGTGGTCATCCCAGGCGGGTTCTCCTACGGCGACTACCTTCGCTGCGGCGCCATCGCGCGCTTCTCGCCGGTGATGGAGGCGGTCGCCCGGTTCGCCGCCGCCGGTGGCGCGGTGCTCGGAATCTGCAACGGCTTCCAGGTGCTCTGCGAGGCGGGGCTCCTGCCCGGCGCGCTCCTGCCAAACACCGGTCGCCGCTTTCTCTGCAGGCAGGTCGAGGTGGAGGTTTTGAGGTCCGACACTGTCTTCACGCGCGCGTGCGCGAGGCACGAGGTGCTCTCGGTCCCGATCAAGCACACCACCGGGCGCTACTACGCGCCGGAGGAGATGCTCGACGGGCTGGAAGCGCACGGTCAGGTCGTGCTGCGCTACCGCCATGGGCACAATCCCAACGGCTCGGCGCGGGACATCGCCGCGGTCACCAACCGCGAGCGCAACGTGATGGGCCTGATGCCCCATCCCGAGCACGCTGTCGATCCGCTAACCGGTTCCACCGACGGCGGCAGGCTGTTCGAGTCGCTCGCGGCAGGGCTCGTGCCGGCGTGAGCGCCGGCACCGCCGAGTCCCGCCACCGCGAGCTCGGCCTCACCGACCGCGAGTACGAGCTGATCGTCGAGAAGCTGGGCCGCGAGCCCAACGGGGTCGAGCTTGCGGTGTTCTCGCTGATGTGGTCGGAGCACTGCGACTACAAGCACTCCAAGAAGCTGCTCGGGCGCCTGCCCACCGAGGGCCCTCACCTGCTGATGGGTCCCGGCGAGAATGCGGGCGCGGTGGACGTGGGCGACGGCCTGGCGATCGCGTTCAAGGTGGAGTCCCACAATCACCCGAGTGCGGTGGAGCCCTTCGAGGGCGCGGCCACCGGGGTGGGGGGCATCCTGCGCGACGTGTTCGCGGTGGGGGCCCGGCCGATCGCCATTCTCGACTCGCTGCGCTTCGGGGAGCTGTCCTCGCCGCGCTCGCGCTATCTGCTGAACGGGGCGGTGTCGGGCATCGGCCACTACGGCAACTCCATCGGCGTTCCCACAGTGGGCGGCGAGGTGTACTTCGAGGCGCCTTACGAGCAGAACTGCCTCGTGAACGCGATGTGCCTCGGCATCGCTCCCGCGGATCGGCTCATGCGCAGTGCGGCCGCGGGTGTCGGCAACCTGCTGGTGCTGATGGGCGCGCGGACCGGCCGCGACGGGATCGGCGGCGCGTCGGTGCTGGCCAGCGCGGAGCTCGGGGAGGACGACGCCTCGAAGCGCCCCTCGGTGCAGATCGGCGATCCGTTCGAGGAGAAGCGGCTGCTGGAATGCTGCCTCGAGCTGCTCGAGCGGGGCACGCTGCGCTCACTTCAGGACCTGGGCGCCGCCGGGCTGTCCTCGAGCTCGGCGGAGATGGCCTCGAAGGGAGGGGTCGGGCTCGAGATCGACGTCGGCAGTGTGCCGCTGCGAGAGGAGGGCCTCGAGCCGTTCGAGATCATGGTCTCGGAGTCCCAGGAGCGCATGCTCTGCGTGGTCGAGCCGGAGCGGCTCTCCGAGCTCGAGGAGGTGTGCGGGCGCTGGGAGGTGCGCGCGACGGCCATCGGACAGGTCACGGCCGACCGCCGCCTGACGGTGATCGACAGCCGGGCGGGGGCCGACCACGTCGTGGGCGACATGCCGGTCGAGGCTCTGGTGGACGACTGCCCGCTCTATGACCTCGAGCCGGTCAGGCCGGACGGTCAGATCTATCACGCGCCCTCCAGGGTGCTCGACTCCGATGAGCCCCGCGAGGCGCTGCCGGCGCTGATCTCCTCCTCCAATCTGAGCTCGCGGCGGGCGCTCTTCGAGCAGTACGACTGCCTAGTGCAATCCCGCACGGTTCGCCGCCCTCAGCAATCCGACGCGGCGGTGCTGCAGCTCTATCCCGACCGCGAGGGAGACGGCCCGCGGCCGGGCATCGCCATCTCGATCGACGGCAACGGCCGGCGCGTCGCATGCGACCCCTATCGCGGCACGATCGAGGCGGTGCTCGAGTGCGCAGCCAACCTGGCGTGCGCGGGCGCGGAGCCGCTCGGGCTGACCA
>DASZCV010000225.1:0-14619 GCA_035942755.1 Thermoleophilaceae bacterium | reverse complement strand
GCACTGGCTCGGGCAGAAGGTGCAGATCGAGCCCGAGTTCTCGACATCCCAGGGCCGGGCGCGGAAGCGGTAGGCGGTTGAGGTGAGTGCGCCGACGGGGCAGAGCTCGATGATGTTCCCGCTGAACGGCCCTACGTAGGGGCGGCCGTCGTGGGTGCCCACATAGGTGTGATCGGCGCGCTCGAGGAACACGAGCTGGTAGTCCTCGGCGATCTCCTGGGAGAAGCGCACGCAGCGGTAGCAGAGGATGCAGCGCTCGCGGTCGATCGCCACGAGCGGCGAGAGCTCCAGCGGCTTGCGAAAGTGGCGCTTGGGCTCGATAAAGCGGGACTTGCCACCGCCCCAGCCGTAGGAGATGTCCTGCAGCGGGCACTCTCCGCCCTTGTCGCACACCGGGCAGTCGAGCGGATGGTTGATCAGCAGGAACTCGACGATCGCCGACTGCGCCTCCTTCACGCGGTCGGAGGTGGTGACCACCACCATGCCGTCCTTCACGGGGGTCGAGCAGGAGGTCTGCAGCTTCGGCATGCCCTCGATCTCGACGAGGCACATGCGGCAGGCGCCGACGGGTGGCCCGAGCTTGCGCTCGTAGCAGAAGTAGGGGATCTCCACGTCGCCGTGCTTGGCGGCCTCCACGAGCATCGCACCTTCGGGGGCGGTCACCTCCTGGCCGTCGATCTCGAAGGTGACCTCGTCGATCTGCGGGCGGGCCATGGCTAGGCGGGTCCTGCCTGGGCGGAGGCGCCAAGCTCGCCGGCGCCGTAGGCCGCCTCTGTGAGGTTCCGCCGGTGGCGGGCCTCCTCCATGTGCTGCACGAACTCCTCGCGGAAGTGCTTGATCATCGAGCCGATCGGCGCTGCCATCGAGTCACCCAGCACGCAGAGGCAGTTGCCGATGATGTTCTGCTGCACGCCCGCGAGGATGTCGAGGTCCATCGGGGTGCCCTCCCCCTGGTCGAGACGCTCGAGCATCTTCACGGTCCAGTTGGTGCCCTCGCGGCACGGCACGCACTTGCCACACGACTCGTGGCGGTAGAACTCCGCCAGCCGCAGGGCGAGCGGCACGAGCGGCTGGCTGTCATCGACCACGATGATCGCCCCGGAGCCGAGCATCGAGCCGGCCTCGGCCATCGACTCGAAGGCGTAGGGCAGATCCAGGTGCTCTTCGAGCAGGATCGGAGCGGAGGATCCGCCGGGGAACCAGCACTTGACGCTCCGGCCGTCGGGCGGCCCACCGGCGAGGCCGTAGATGATCTCGCGGGCGGGCGTGCCGAGCTCGACCTCGTAGTTGCCGGGACGGGTCACGTTCCCCGAGACGGACACCAGCTTCGTGCCTGTCGACTCATCCGTGCCCATCGAGGCGAACCACTCGCCGCCCTTCTCGATGATCTGCCGCGCGTTGCAGAGCGTCTCGACGTTGTTGATCAGCGTCGGGCCCTGGTAGAGGCCCTGGTTGGCGGGAAACGGCGGCTTCAGGCGCGGGTTGCCGCGCTTGCCCTCGAGCCCGTCGAGCAAGGCCATCTCCTCGCCGCAGATGTAGGCGCCCTGGCCACGGTGGACGACGCACTCGAGGGTCGTGTCCGAGCCGAAGATCCCCTCGCCGAAGTAGCCCTTCTCGTATGCCTCCGTCACGGCGGCGTCGAGGATCTTGGCCTGCGTCTCGTACTCGCCGCGGATGAAGATGAACGAGCGGGTGGCGCCTGCCGCGATGGCCCCGATGATGATGCCCTCGAGGCGCAGGTGCGGGTTCTTCTGCATCAGCAGGCGGTCCTTGAACGTGCCGGGCTCCGATTCGTCCGCGTTGCAGCAGAGGTACTTCTCCATCGAGCCCTTCGGCATGAAGCTCGCCTTCTTGCCCATGGCGAAGCCGGCGCCGCCGCGGCCTCGCAGTCCGGAGGCCTCGAGCTGCTCGAGCACCTCCTCCTGGGTCATATCGAACAGCGCCTTGCGCGCCGAGCGGTATCCGCCGCGGCGCTCGTAGACCTCCATCGTGTGGAGGCCCGGCTCGTCGATCTTCTCCGTCAGGAACTTCGTCTCTTTCATGCCGGGCTCGGGTCAGGTGGGGAGGGCGGTCCGGGCGGCTGCGCTGTGGAGCCGCCGTCCTGCCAGGGTGGGCGGTAGTCGCTGTCCTCCAGGCCACGTCCAGGGAGCACGTCGCGATTCTCCTTGACCGCGCTCACCAGCTCGGGGGCGTCGCTCACGTCAAGAGGGCCCACGTAACGCCCGTCGACCGATGCCATCGGCGCCATCTCGCACGCGCCGAGGCACTCGAACTCGCGTACCTGGCAATCCTGGAGGTCCTGCGCGGCCGCCTCCTCGGCGATGGCGTCGTACACCGTCTTGGCGTCGCGGAGATGGCATGCCACGCTCGTGCAGACGTACACGTAGCGGCTGCCAACGGGCTCGGTGCGCAGCATGTCGTAGAAGGTCGCGATGGACGAGAGGTAGGCCGGGGTCACCTGCATCACCGCGGCCACCTGGCGCATCGCCTCTGGCGAGCACCAGCCGTGTATCCGCTGGGCGGCCGCCAGCGCCGGCAGGGTGGCCGAGCGCTTCTCCGGGTAGCGCTGGATCGCGGCCTGGATCGAGGCGCGCAGATCGGCCGGAACGTCCACCTCGGCCGGATCGGGCACGAGCGCCGGATCCTTCTCGAGGTCGGCGGCCTCATCCCAGCCGAGCGGCATCGTGCGGCGGTCGCGGGGCACCCGCCTGGCGCTCATCGGTCGATTCCCCCGAGGATCGGGTCGAGCATGGCCAGACAGGCGATGAAGTCGGCGATCACGGTGCCCTCACCCATGTGCTTGAGCGCCTGCAGGTTCACGAACGAGGGGTCGCGCATGTGCACGCGCGCGGGCTTGGCGGAGCCGTCGGCCAACACGAAGCAGCCGAGCTCGCCGCGCGGGGACTCGACCGGCACGTAGGCCTCGCCCGGCGGCACCCGGAAGCCCTCGGTCACGAGCTTGAAGTGGTGGATGAGGGCCTCCATCGAGGTGGCCAGCTCGTGGCGCGGCGGCAGGGCCACCTTGCGGTTGCCGGTGATGTAGGGGCCCTCGGGAAGCCCGTCGAGTGCCTGCTCCACGATCTTCACCGACTCCCGCATCTCGGCCATCCGCACCCGATAGCGGTCGTAGTTGTCACCCACCGTGCCGACCGGGATCTTGAACTCGAAGTCCTCGTATGAGCAGTAGGGCATCGCCTTGCGCAGATCCCAGGGGTTGCCGGCGGCGCGCAGGAGAGGTCCGCTGACGCCCAGCCCTAGCAGCTGCTCCACCGGCACGATGCCGGTGTTCTTGGTGCGCCGCAGCCAGATCTCGTTCTCGTCGAGCAGCGCCTCGTACTGGTCGATCCTGCTCGGCATCTCGGCCAGGAAGCGGCGGCACTTGGCCTCCCAGCCGGGGGGGAGGTCCTCCATCACGCCGCCCACCTGGAAGTAGCGGGTGTGCAGACGCTGACCGGAGGACATCTCGAACAGGTCGAGCAACTCGTCGCGCTCGCGCAGCGCCCACCAGAGCATCGTGATCGCGCCGATGTCGAGCGCCCCCGTGCCGAGCCAGAACAGGTGGCTGGCCACCCGGTTCAGCTCCATGTGGATCACACGCAGGTACCTGGCCCGCGGGGGCACCTCCTCATCCAGCAGGTTCTCGACCGACGCGCAGAAGGCGTAGGCGTTGAAGTAGTAGGCCAGGTAGTCCATCCGCTCGACGAACGTGATGGCCTTCCAGTACTCCTGGTCCTCACAGCTCTTCTCGATTCCGGTGTGCACGTAGCCGATGATCGGCTGGATGTTCTTGACGGTCTCACCCTCGAGCGTGCAGAGCAGCCTCAGCACCCCGTGGGTGGCCGGGTGGTGCGGACCGAGGTTGATCGTGAGCATCTCGGTCTCGGGCTCGAGCTCCATGCTCGAGATCGGCGACTCCCCGCTCGTCGCGTCGAGCGAGATCGACTTCTCCCTCTCCCGGTATGGGGTCTTCAGCGGGTCAGTCATACCATCGCGGGAGCTTGCGCTCGTTGAATGTGAAGAGCACCGGCTCGCCGCCCATCGGGAAGTCCCTGCGCTGCGGATGCCCCACGTAGTCCTCCGGCATGAGGATCCGGCGTGGATCGGGGTGGCCCTCGAAGACCACGCCGAAGAAGTCGTAGACCTCGCGCTCCTGGAAGTTCGCCGTCGGAAACAGATCGGTCACGCTGGGTAGGACAGCATCCTCCACGGTCACGCGGGCTCTCACCGCGAGCCGGTCGCGACGCTCCATGCTCAGCAGTTCGTAGTGAACGCCCAGGCGCGGCTCCTCGGGCAGGTAGTCGCACCCATGCAGGCTTGAGAGGTGACCGTAGGACTCCTCGTCGTCGTCGCGCAGGTACCGAAGGACCTCGTGCACACGCGGGGGGTCCACGTCCAGCCGGGCCCGCCCATGGGCGTGATCCGTGCCGATCACGGCCGTGTCCCCGACCGCTTCCCGTACGCGTTGGGCGGCCAGCTCCAATCCGGTGGCGTCAGGCAATGTCCTCGCTGCCCTCCGCCCGGTACTCCTCGGTGCCCTCGGCCTGGTAGCGCTCCCGCCAACCCAGCTCGGGCTCGTTGGTGATCTTGTCCTGCAGCTTCATGATCCCGTACATGAGGGCCTCCGGCCGCGGTGGGCAGCCGGGCACGTAGACGTCCACCGGCAGGAACTTGTCGGCCCCCTGCACGAGCGCATAGTTGTTGAACATCCCGGCGCTCGAGGAGCAGGCGCCCATCGCGATCACCCACTTGGGCTCGAGCATCTGCTCGTAGATGCGCCGGATGACGGGCGCCATCTTTATCGAGACCCGGCCCGAGAGGATCAGCAGGTCCGCCTGGCGAGGGGAGAAGCGGATGACCTCGGCGCCGAAGCGCGAAAGGTCGTTTCGCGGTGAGCCGATCACGGTGATCATCTCGATCGCGCAGCAGGCCAGGCCGAAGCCGAGCGGCCAGATCGCGTTCTTGCGCGCCCAGCCCTGGGCGTCCTCGAGCTTGGTGAGCAGCATGCGCTTCTCGACGTACTCCTCGAGTGCCTGTCCGTCGAGGTCGCCGCGCAGCATCTGCTGCGCGCTCAGCTGCCTGGCGCGGAAGTCCTCCTTCGAGCCGCCGCGCTTGCTTCGAACTACTTCCATTCCAGGGCTCCCCTTCTCCAGACGTACACGAAGGCAATCAGGAGCAGGATCACGAACACGACCATCTCGACGAGGGCAAAGACGCCGATCGCATCCAGTTGAACCGCTATGGGGTACAGGAAGACCACCTCGATGTCGAACAGGATGAAGAGCATCGCCACCAGGTAGAAGCTCACCCCGAAACGGAAGCTCTTTCGCACCTCTGATGGTAGTCCTGACTCGTAGGGGTCGGACTTCGTCCGGCTCGGTCGCCGTGGGCCGAGGACCGAGTTGAGGCTGACGAAGGCCACGCCCACGCCGATGCCCAGCGCAAGGAACACGAGGGCTGGTAGGTAGCTCTTCAGCACGTACCCGCATGTATAACGCACGCTTATGCGCAGGGGCCCTCTCGTCGAGCGTCCGGGAAGGCCTTGACTTCCTTCCATATGGCGCTCGGCATAGCGGTGCTGGCCACGAACGGTGCCGCCGGCGGCTGGGGGGCGGTCTCCTGGCTGCGGAGTGCTCCCTCGGTTTGGTTCTGGTACCTGCTGCGCCTGGCGCAGGCCGCCGTCGCGGCGCAGGTGATCGGTGGCTTCCTACTCCTTGCCCGTGGAGAGACCGCCCCGGACGGTCTGCACATCGCATACGGCGTCGCTCCGCTCGTGATCACGCTGGTCAGCGAGGGGTTGCGCCTCAGCGCCGCACAGCGTGAGCTCGACGCCGTGGAGGACCTGGATGCGCTGGAACGTCCCGAGCAGATCGCCGTCGCGAGGCGGGTGGCGCTGGCGGAGTTGGGAGTGATGACCGTCGGGGCGCTGCTCATCCTCACGCTGGCGCTGCGCGCCTACCAGACCGGCGGACCCTGAAGGCCTCCGCCTCGCCGATCGCGTCACCTGGAGCACGCGGGCAATGGGAACTCGTAATCTGTACGGGCGCGGGTGAGTCAGCGGGGACCCACCTGTCTAGCCCCCTATCGACATGGAGTGGGTCTGAAGGGTGTTCGCTGAGAAGGATCTCTCCATCGATGCCGACCTCCGGTTGCTGCACGAGGCCCGCGAGTGGGCGGCCGGCGCGGCGCGGGAGTTCGGCTTCGATGCCGACGGGTGCTACCAGGTCAAGCTGGCCATGAGCGAGGCCGTGGCCAACGCGATCCAACACGGATCGCAGGGTCCGCAGGACACCGTCCATATCACTGCCCGCGAGCGCCGAGGCGCACTCGTCTTCGAGGTGCGCGACACCGGTCGCTATGTGGCGCCCGCCGCCCCCGCCGGGGAGATGGCCGAGCGGGGCCGCGGGCTTGCCCTGGTGGGCCTCGTGATGGACGAGGTGCAGCTCGAGCCGGGTGAGGATGGAAGCCTGCTGCGCTTCTCCAAGCGGCTCGACACGGCCGCTTCTCGCGCCTCTTAGGAGGGGGCGTCTGCCCGAGGCGCCTACTTCACCTCCAGCCTGCCCACCATCCCGAGCTCCTCGTGGTCTGCCACTGTGCACACGTACCTGTAGCTTCCGGGACGCAGTCTCGCGGTGACGGACCGCCTCTGGCCCTCCGGGAAGCTCCGCGTCGCGGCCAGGTCCCGCTCGCCGTCGCGGACGTGGATGTTGTGCGCCAGGCTGCCGCGGTTGACCAGCACGATCCCGAGGCGCGCCTCCCGCCCTCCCGCTCTCACCACGACGCGCCCCGGATCGAAGCGATACTCATCGGCCCCCATCTCCACGGTCGCGCCGGTGCGGACGGTGACAGAGCGTCGAGGCTCCTCCTCCTCGTCCGAGCACCCGCCGGCCAGGAGGAGGGAGCACGCGCACAGGAGGGCGGTGGCTACTCGCACGGCGGCGGATAATATGGCCGGCCCGTGGCCGCCCCAGACCGCCCTTCCAGGCTTGCCCGCTCCGCCTGCGGCGCCCTGCTGCCGCTGATCGTGGTACTGGGCGGCGGTTGCGGGGGCGAGATCGACGTGAAGGAGGCCGACAAGACCGGCGCCCAGCTCTTCTACGAGAACTGCTCGGGCTGCCACTCGCTCGAGGTGGCGAACTCCTACGGCTCCAAGGCAGCCGGGCAGATCAAGCCTGGCGAGCGCACCAACGGGCCCGACTTCAACGTGCGCAAGGAGTCTGCCGACGACGTCCTCTTTGCCATCCGCAACGGAGGCTTCTCGGGGGCGATCATGCCCGCGAACATCGTGGTGGGCGAAGAGGCGCAGAAGGTGGCCGAGTTCCTCGAGCAGTACTCGGGCAAGAAGGGCGGCCAGTGACCTCGTCGGGTGAGGGCACGGGCTCGGGCCAGTAGCCCGGCCGGCGCGGCGTGCTCGATCTCAAGCGCCTGCGGGAGCATCCCGATGCCGCTCGTGCGGCCCTCGCCCGGCGCGGCCAGGCAGCGGTGGATGCGCTCGATCGACTGCTCGACCTCGACGAGCGTCGCAGGGTGCTCCTGCAGGACGTCGAGGAGCTGCGGGCCTCCAAGAACGCAGCGAGCAAGCAGATCGGCCGGCTGCAGCAGGAGGGCGCTGACGCCTCGGAGGCAATAGCGGCCGTGAGGGCGGTGAGCGAGCGCCAGAAGGCGCTCGAGACCGAGCTGCGGCAGGTCGAGGAGCAGCTCGAGGCCACGCTCGCGGGGATGCCCAACCTCCCCGCCGAGGATGCCGCCTCGGAGGACACGGTGCTCCGGGAGGCCGGGGAGGCAGGGGTCTCGGGGAAGGATCACCTGGCGCTGCTGGGCCCGCTCGTGGACCTCGAGGCGGGCGCCCGCGTGGCCGGCTCGCGCTTTGCCTATCTGAAGGGCCCGCTCGTGATGCTCGAGCTGGCGCTGGTGCGGTGGGCGCTCGAGCTGCTTGCGGGCCACGGGTTCGAGCCCGTGCTGCCGCCGGTGCTCGTGCGGGAGGAGGCGCTATACGGGACGGGCTTTCTCCCCGACACCGAGCAGCAGATCTACCAGGTGCCGGGCGACGGCCTCTACCTGGCCGGGACCTCCGAGGTGCCCCTGGCCGGCATGCACGCCGGCGACATGCTGGCCGAGGGGGACCTCCCGTTGCGCTACGCGGGGTTCTCGACGTGCTTTCGCCGTGAGGCCGGCGCGGCCGGCAGGGATACGCGCGGCATCTTTCGCGTGCACCAGTTCGACAAGGTCGAGATGTTCTCGTTCGTGGTCCCCGAGGCGGCTCTCGAGGAGCACGAGCGACTGCTCTCGATCGAGGAGGAGATCATGCAGGCACTCGGGCTGCCCTACCGGGTCGTGAACATCGCAGTCGACGATCTCGGCGCCTCGGCCGCCAAGAAGTACGACGTCGAGGTGTGGTTACCGGGCCAGGAGCGATTCCGCGAGCTCACGTCCTGCTCCAACACGACCGACTTCCAGGCGCGCCGCCTCGACGTGCGCTACCGGCCGGCCGAGTCGAAGGGCCCGCGCCACGTGCATACGCTGAACGGCACCGCCGTGGCGGCTGGTCGCACGATCATCGCCGTCGTGGAGAACGGTCAGCAGGAGGACGGCAGTGTCCTGGTTCCGGAGGCCCTGCGGGCCTATGGCGCGCCTGAGCGCATCGAGCCGGCCGATTGAGGGTCCTGCGAGACTCGAGTGCCCGGAGGGGTGGCAGAGCGGTCGAATGCGCCGGCCTTGAAAGCCGGAAACGGGCGTCAGCTCGTTCGTGGGTTCGAATCCCACCCCCTCCGCTCACCTCGACGCGCGGTGTTGGGGGAGAACGGCAAGGCGTGCGCGCGAGTGGCCCCGCGGGCCACGACCCGCCTGGAGCATCTGTTGATCGCCGTTCAGGGTAAGCGGTGCTGCGCCCGAAGGGCCTTCGCAGGTGCGCTACGAGCCGGTGGGCGATAGACTCATGCGGTGCCATTCTTCGATACTGCGACTGTGCTCGTGGTCGTCCTCGTGCTGGTGTTGATCCTTGGAGGGATCATCATCCTCGTGGGCACCGGGTCGACGGACCCCGAGTGGTCCCGGCGGGGTGACCGGGACCGCTCGGACCCCTAGCCAGTCCCCGACAATGAAACCGTGGTGAGCGGGGCGCCCCGGCGGCGCTCAGGTTCCCTGGCGGTTCCAGATGGCCGTCATGCCGTCCCCCACCGGTAGCAGCACGCACTCCGTGCGCTCGTCGGCCAGGACGTGGTCGTTGAACTCGCGGAGCGCTCTGGTGCTGTCCGAGTCCTCGAGTGGGTCGAGCACACGGCCTCCCCACAGCGTGTTGTCCACCACGATCACGCCATGAGGAGCGAGCTTTCCCAGCACGCTTTCGTAGTAGTCCCGGTAGCCGGTCTTGTCGGCGTCGATGAACACCACGTCGAACGGCCCGTCGAGGGCGGCGATCGTGTCCATGGCGGGGCCGAGCCGCAGGTCGATGCGCTCGCCCAGCGGGCTCGAGTCGAAGTGGCGCCGCGCCACGGCGGCTGTGGCCTCGTCGATCTCGCAGGTCACGACGCGCCCACCCGGCGGTAGGGCGGAGGCCATCGCCAGAGAGGAGTAGCCGCTGAACGTGCCGATCTCGAGCACCAGCTCGGCTCGCGTGGCGTGGACGAAGGCCATCAGCAGCCCGCCGTCGAGCACATCCGAGAGCATCTGCGGGCACTCGAGCTCCCGATGGGTTGCCTCTGTGACCTCACGTAGCAGCGGCGAGTCGGTGGTGGAGTGCTCGCGCGCATACTGGATCGCGCGGTCGTCGTGGGCCATCGGGTGAGGGTAATCGGCGGCGTGCCCGGGCTACCGAGAGGTACCCTCACCTGCACGATGGGCGCCCGATCGAAGCTCGCAGCCGCAACCGTTGCCCTGCTGGGGGCCGGTGGGGTGGCCGCCACGCTGATGGGGGGCGGGGACGGCGCCCGTACCCGGGCCGACGCAAAGCCCTTCCGTCCCGAGCCTCAGCGCGACCCGTTCCCAGCGAACCTCGAGGGACCAAACCGGTATCCGATCGCCCGCGTGGAGGGCAGGCCGCTGCTATACGACCGGCCCGGCGGCAGGCCGAAGATCCGCATCGCGGGAGAGACGGAATGGAACACGCCGCGCGTGTTGAGCGTGGTGAAGCACCGCCGCGAGTGGCTGGCGGTGCTCGTGCCCGAGCTGAAGAACGGCGACGTGGCCTGGATTCACATGGACAAGGTGGCACGCCTCGGCGCGGTCACGTGGTCGCTGCACGCGGACCTGTCCCGGCGGGAACTGGTGGTCCGCCGGGACGGCAGGCGCGTGAGGCGCCTCAGCGTGGGCGTGGGAAGGCCCGGCCACAGCACGCCGACCGGGCGGTTTGCGGTGACCGACCGGCTGCGGGTCACCGACCCCGCCTCCCCCTACGGATGCTGCGTCTTGGCGCTGACCGGCCACCAGACCCGGCTGCCGCCGGGATGGCCCGGAGGGGATCGCCTGGCAGTGCACGCCACCGCCGACCTGAGCGGCCTCGGGCGCGAGGTGAGCCTCGGCTGCATGCGCTCGCACCCCACTGACGCGCGCTGGCTGATCAAGAAGGTGCCGCTCGGCTCGCCCGTGTTCATCCGCGGGTGAGCTGCCCATCTCACGCCACGGGCGTCCGTAGCGTTCATAGAGCGTGAGCCTGTCCCCGTTTCAAGCGCTGATCGACGCCCACGGCGCCGCGGTGCACCGGTTCCTCGTGGCCTCCGTGGGGCCCTCGGAGGCGGAGGACTGCTTCCAGGAGGCCTGTATCGCCGCGCTGCGCGCCTATCCACGGCTTGCTCACGGGGACAATCTGCGCGCGTGGCTGATGCGGATCGCGCAGCGCAAGGTGATCGACGCGCACCGAGCGCGCGCCCGCCGGCCACTGCCGGTGGCGGCGATGCGCGAGGCGCGCGGCGACGGTCCACCGCCGGAGCCGATCGACGGGGAGCCCGCCGTCTGGGCCCACGTCCGCGCGCTGCCGGACAAGCAGCGCGCAGCCGTCTTCCTGCGCAGCGCCGCGGAGCTCTCCTACGCCGAGGTGGCAGAGGCACTCGACTGCTCCCAGGAGGCGGCGCGGCGCAACGTCCACGAAGCCCTGAAGCGCCTGAGGGAGGAGCTGAGCGTATGAGGGACATCGACGCTGCGCTGAGCGAAGCCGCGAACGGCCTGCCAAGCACCGGCCCGTCACCGCCGGCGCTCGATCGTCTGGCCGCCAGGGCGGAGAAGGAGGGTCTGCTGGACGTGGCCTACGCGCAGGTGGACTCGCCGCTCGGCCCGCTCACCGTTGCGGTCACGCCCCGCGGCCTGGTGCGGCTCGCCTATCCCGAGCTGCCGCTGGACGCGGTGTTGGCCGATCTCGCCAAAGAGGTCTCGCCGCGCGTGCTCGAGGCGCCCGCCCGCCTCGATCCGGTCCGCCGTGAGCTCGACGAGTACTTCGAGGGCCGGCGCCGGGGCTTCGAGACGCCGGTGGACTGGGCACTCACCCGTGGCTTCTTCCGTCGGGTGCTCCAGGCCACGGCGCGCATCGGCTACGGCCAGGTGAGCACCTACGGGGAGGTGGCCGCGGGCGCCGGCAGCGCCAAGGCGGTGCGCGCCACCGGGAACGGGCTCGGCTCGAACCCGATGCCGGTGATGGTGCCCTGCCACCGGGTGCTGCGCACAGGCGGCGGGCTCGGGGGCTACACCGGCGGGATCGAGCGCAAGGAGTTCCTGCTCGCCCTCGAGGGGCACTGACCGGGTCGGCGCCTCACCCGCCTGCCCTGCCCGAGCCCCGGGACACCCTCCCGACCGGGGCCTCGCTCAGCCCGGCAGCTTGCCGCGGCCTTGCCGGCCGGCCGCCGCGCTCTTGTTCGTGGCCTTGCGCGATGAGCTGAACGGCTTCTGCGCCAGGCGCCCGACGAACCCGGGCAGCTTGCCACCGGCGCGCTGACCGGCGCCCATGCTCTTGTCCACTCCCCGCTGGGGATGCCGCGACAGCCGGGGCGCCACGAAGGCGAGTACCAGCAGCACGATGCAGATTGCTATGACGGCTCCGACGAGCACAGGGTCTCCTCTTCCTTGAGTGCCATCACGGTACCCGCCGGCCCGGAAAGGGAAACGCCGCGGCGCGCCTCCTGGCCGGATGGCTCAGGCTCAGAGCCGATCGAGCACGGCCGCGAGCACGAGTCGCGCCAACGGGCCGGCCGGAAGGCCCGCCACCGATCCGGTGGCCTCTTCAACCTGCGGGCGTCCCTCGTGGCTCGCCACGGTGGCGTGCAGCTCGAGCGGGATCGGCGTCCGGGCCCCACCGGCCACGAGACCGCCCGCCAGCGAGCCGACGAGGCCGCCGAGCGGTCCGCCCGCCAGGCTGCCGAGACGGCCGGCCACCTCCTGCGGGCTGGTCGTCGCCTGCACCAGCAGCGCGTAGTCCTGCCCGCGGCCCTCTCGCCTGAGCTCGAAGCGCCCTGCCTGCAGTGGCCCGGCCTCGAGGTCGGTCAAGGTCACATCCACCCGCTCGAAGCCGTCCAGGCGCTTCAATGGGTCCGCCCTCCGGTCGGACGCCGCCGCCAGGCGTATGCCCTTCCCCTCCGCGTGGAAGCCGCCACCCCTGCCTGAAAGGAGGGACAGGGCCGGAAACGCGTCGAGGTGGACCTTCGCGCTGCCCCCGCCCTCCTCGAGCCGATCCTCCACGCGGCCCGCCAGATAGGCCGGCAGGGCGAGCTGGATGACCACCGCCAGCACGAGGAGCGCCACCACGATGCCGGTCAGGAACGAGGGCATACAATCGGATTCTTCCTGGAGAGGTGGCCGAGCGGCTGAAGGCACTCGCCTGCTAAGCGAGTAAGGGGCGCAAGCTCTTTCGCGGGTTCGAATCCCGCCCTCTCCGCTGAAGAGGTTTCACCACAGCCGGACTCGGCAACGATGCGGCAGACAAGGAAACGACGGAAGGAACGGATGCCAAAGCGGATGCTGATCGTGGCTGCCGGTCTCATTTGCGCCCTTTGCTCAAGCGTCGCCTATGCGAAGACGGTCAACGGCACCTCCGGCTCGGACACGCTCGTGGGCTCGAAGCTCGCCGACCGTATCGACGGAAAGGCCGGGCTGGACACGGTCTTCGGGTTGAGCGGCGACGACAGGATCGAGGGTGGCAGCGGCGAGGATGCGATCCAGGGCGACGCCACATGTCCGGCGGGCACCACCACCGACCTGAGTCGCTGCGACCAGTTGAGCGGGCGCGGAGACGACACGATCCAGGGCAACTCCGGTGAGGACGTGGTTGCCGGTGGCGCCGGCAACGACACGATCAGCGGCGGCACCCATGTCGACAACCTCACTGGGGGCAGTGGGCGGGACAGGATCTCCGGCGACAGCGGAGACGACACGATTTTCGCAAGCAGCGGCAACGACCGGATCAGTGGAGGGTCCGGGATCGACCGGATAATGGGCCAGAGCGGGAAGGACACGATCCTTGCCCGCGACCGCCGGCGCGACATCGTCGAGTGTGGCTCCGGCCGGGACACCGTCATCGCCGACAGGGTCGACAAGACCACGAAGTGCGAGACCGTGCGCCGAAGGTAGGCGGCGCGGGCGCCCCTTCAGAGACGGGGACCCGCCTCGCCCTCGAGGCGGAGGCGGGTGTCGCTACCCTTGTCCCGCTGCGCCCGTAGCTCAGCTGGATAGAGCGGCGGTCTACGGAACCGAAGGTCACAGGTTCGAATCCTGTCGGGCGCGCTCAGGGGAGATTTACGCCGCGAGCCGCCAGACCCCGAAGGCCATCGCTCGTGTGCAACGGCTCGACATCAGCGCGCATCGTAAGCACATCGGGGAGCGCCTCACGCGAGCCGATACCCAGCTTGTTGTAGGCGCGAGTCAGGTGGTTCTCGACCGTCTTGATGGTCACGAACAGCGCTTGTGCGATGTCGCGGTTGGACTGCCCGGCCGCTGCCATCTCCGCGACCCGGCGCTCACTTGCCGTCAGGGACTCGAGGCCGCTGAACATCAGCCGCCGCGGTCGCGCGCCGGCGGTCAGGAGCTCTGCGTGCGCCCGTTTCACCAGCGCAGGGGCAGCGCAGCGCCGTGCCGCCTCAAAGCCCATCCGTAACGGCTCCCTTGCCTCCGCCCTTCGTCCCGCCCGCCTGACCGCCGCACCGTAGTCGACGAGTGCGCGGGCGTGATCGAGCCGCGCCGGCGATGAGCCCAGGGTCTCCACCGCTTCCCGCAGGAGCTCGAGGCCTTGCCCTTGCTGTGCCAGACCCTGCGCGTGCAGCGCCGTGCCGATCGCCGAGAGCGTTCCCCAATGCCGTGCGTCGGCTTCGTGGTCCGCCGCCAACTGGCGGGCCTGCTCGCCATCACCGAGTTGCAGGAGCGCCTCTACGGCACCGCAGCGCCAGGGAAAGCTCGTGTTGCGCGAGGCCAGGCGCGCATCGCGATCGCCCAACTCGCGAAAGTCGGCAAGCGCCTCTTCGAAGCGACCCTGCGCCAGTCGCAGGCGCCCACGCGCGTAGAAAGCCGGATTCACGTGCACGAACTCGGGGAGATGCGGTCCACAGCCGCTCTCGGTGACCGCCCACTCCGCTTCGTCGAACTCCTCGCGCTCGGTGAGGGCAAGAGCCAGGCAGGCGAGGATGGTGGGTCTCATGAACGGCGGGAGTG
>DASZCV010000224.1:0-7208 GCA_035942755.1 Thermoleophilaceae bacterium | reverse complement strand
GAACGGCTCGCCCGACCCCCACACCTCCGGACCGAACCAGAGCAACGGTATGAGGGCCGCCAGGACCGCCATGCGAACCCGCAGCTCGGGCTCGCGGAACCACAGCCAGAGGCCGTACAGACCGAGGAAGGGCCAGACCTCCGGCCGCAGCAGCGCCGCCGCGAAGCCGAGGTAGAGCGCATGGTCGCGTCGCCCGTCGAGGTGCCGCTCGAAGGCCCAGAGGGCGAGCGCGGCCAGCAGGGCCTCAGAGTTTCCGAGAGCCGCATCACGGATGTACTTGAAGCTCGAGAAGAGGAAGGCGGCGGCGAACAGCCCTGCCACGATTCCCGCCGGCCCACCCACGCGCCGCCTGGCCAATCGGAAGGGCATGACGATGGCCAGAAGCGCGCCGGCGCGCGCCACCCACAGCCACAGGAGAGGTGCGGCGTGCTCGCCGAAGATGGAGAAGGGCACCGTGAAAAGCACGGGCAAGGGCTTCCACGAAGGCCCGCCGGTGGTGGTCAGGTCGAGCTGGGTTATCTCGCGGCCCCAGAGGATCCAGGCCCACGGGTCGTATGTGGGCGTGGAGGGAAAGAGCAGCGTGAGCGCCGACAGCACGAGGCACGCCACCAGGACCGGCCAGATGAGCCGGGGACGGGCGCGCCCCTCAGCGTCGTCCAGGGATCGCGACGACTCGCGTCGAGCCTCCGCGCCGGTGTCCCGATCGTGTCCCCGCAGGCGAAGCGCCAGGCCTGATGCGGCGGATATGCGCACGTGCTAGGCCCGGCTCGTCTGGAGCCGAGCCGCCTCGCGCAGCCGTGACCAGCCGCCGTAGCGCAGGACCAACACCACGAGCCCGACCACGGTGATCGGCACGTACAAGACGAAGCGCAGGAGCAGGACGTAGGAGATGACAACGGAGCCGGCGCCTCCGAGTGCGCGCGCGCCGAAGGCAACCGCTGCGTCGAAGGTACCGATCGACCCCGGCGCCGCCGGCAGGGCCGCCACGAAGTTGGTGAGCGCGACCAGATAGAGGGCGCCAGACGTGCTGATGTCGAGCTCAACCGCCCGGGCCACCGTGAGATACACGCCGCCCTCGAGGGCCCACAAACCCACTGTGACCACCAGCAGGGCCACCCCGGTGCGACTCGTCAGGGAACGCGGAGCGCCGGCCAGCGGCCGGGCGAAGTCGCGAAAGCGCTGCAGCGCGCCGCGACGGCGAAGCAAGCTGAAGGCCCCGGCCGCGACGAGCAGAGCGAGGAGGCCCAGGCCCGCTATCAACAGCGGCCGGTCGGTGGGCAGCACATCTCCCTCGAGTACCCCGTACACCGTGGCCACGAAGACCGCTCCCAGCACGGCCGCATCCAGCAGGCGCTCGGCCACGATCGTGCCGAGCAGCGAGCGCTTCCCCGCGTCGGTGCGCGCGTCCAGCAGGACCACACGGAGCATCTCGCCGGCACGCGCGGGAAGGACGTTGTTGCCCATGTACCCCACCGTCGTGAGGCTGTAGGAGTCGGCCCGGCGCGCGTCAACGCCGATGAGGTGCAGGATCCTGTGCCAGCGCTCGGCCCGCACCAGGGTGGCGAGCGTGTACAGCAGCGCCGCGGCGGCCATGTAGGCGATCGCCTGCCCACCCGTGGGGATGTCCGGCGACTCCTGGTGCGACGCCCACCAGATCACGGCCACCAGCGCGATCAGCGAGATGAGGACCTGTAGTAGCGCGAAGCGTCTGTTCATCGTCAAGAGCAGGTCCGCGGCATCACCGACCGACCCGGTGCAGGGTCATGCTCATACCCTGCGAGGCAAGCCGGCGGCGAGGCGTCGAACGCAGGCGGACCCGACGAGACCCGCCAGAGTGCAGCACGGTAGCACGCCTGGGCGCCACCCAGATGTCCTCCTGCGGGACCGCCCGGGGCCCGGCAGCTACGCTCACGAGGCTTGGTCGCATTCCTTGAACGTGCGTCTCCCACTTCCCATCCTGGCGCCGCTCCTCGCGATCGCGCTCGTCCTCGCGCCCGCTGTCGCGGCCGATCCCGGAGGACCGCCCGCTCCGAGGGCGACGCGCGCGCAGATCCCTGCGCCCGCCCCAGCCCGGCCGCCACCACACCTGGTGGTCGACCGGCCCGAGCGGCGCACGCCGATCCGTGAGGGGCAGAGTGGAAGGCTCCTGCTCGCCGGGACCTGGTACTTCCGCCTGGACGAGGCTCGCGAGGGGGAAGCGCGCGGCTTCGCGCGCCAGCGCTCGCTGCAAGGGTGGCGGCCGGTGTCGGTGCCCCACAACTGGAATGCGCGCGACACCACCTTGAACCGGTCCTCGCACGGCTGGTATCGCCGGGAGCTCGTGCTACCGCAAGGCGCGCGCGGGCGCCGGATCCTGTGGGTGGCGCGCTTCGAGGGTGTCAGCCACTCCGCCACCGTCTATCTCAACGGGCGCGCGATCGCGCGCCACTCCGGCGCCTACACGCCGTTCGAGGTGGACCTGCGAGGGCTCCGCCCCGGGCGCAACCGGCTGGTGGTGCGGGCATCGACCATGCGAGGCATGACGGACCTTACGCACTGGCGCCCCGCGCGCTTCAACGGCTTCGGTACCGGCGGGTGGTGGAACTTCGGCGGGATGTCCCGCGAGGTCTACCTGCGGCCGGTTCGGCGCGTGGACGTCGAGCGGGTGTCCGTGCTCCCCCGGATGCGCTGTACCCGCTGCCGCGCCCGGGTGGAGGTGCGCACTCTCGTGCGCAACACGGGCCGGCGCGCAAGGCGGGTGTCGCTGACCCTGCGCCTCGACGGGCACACCATCCTCACGGGCAGCGCAGGGGTCCCGGCCCGTGGCCGCCGCAAGGTCCTCAGCCGCTTCACCCTCCGCCGCCCCAGGCGCTGGCGTCTGGGTCGAGGCGGGATGCACCGGCTGGATGTGACCGCGCGAGTGGCCGGGGCGCAATCCGCCTACCACACCGCCTTCGGCGTGCGAAAGATCCAGCGGCTCTCCGACGGGAGGGTGCTGCTGGACGGCAGGGCCATGCACCTGCACGGCGCGAGTCTTCACGAGGACGACCCGGCGATCGGCGCCGCGTGGAGGGCCGGTCACCGGAGGGCGGCGCTGCGGCGCCTTCGCGAGCTGGGAGCCACCGTGGTGCGCGCCCACTACCCCCTCCACCCGGCGATGCTGGAAGCGCTCGACCGGCGCGGCGTGCTCGTGTGGAGCCAGGCGCCCGTCTACCAGGTGCCGGAGGCGAACTTCCGCATCCCACGGGTAAGGCGAAACGCCGTGAAGGCCAACCGGGAGATGGTGCTGCGCGATCGCAACCACCCGTCGATCTTCGCGTGGTCGATCGCCAACGAGCTACCCGAGGCGGTCGGCCCGGGGCAGGCGAGCTTCATCGCCGCCGCCGCGCGTGAGGTGCGCCGGCTCGACGACACCCGGCTCGTGGCCATCGACCGGGCCACCCGTGCCGGCGGGGCCGAGGGCCATCCGGCCGTGCGAGCGCTCGACGCCCTCGGGGTGAACGAGTACTTCGGCTGGTACGGCTCCGCCGCGCCAGGCCTCCGCGAGAGCACCGACGCGGACCTCGGCCCCCAGCTCGACCGCCTGCGTGCGGCGTACCCGCGGGTGGCTCTCTTCGTGACCGAGTTCGGCGCGGAAGCCAACCGCGTGGGCCCGGAGGCCGAGAAGGGGACGCTCGACTTCCAGACGCGATGGATGCGCGAGCACCTGGCCATCCACGACTCCCGCCGGTTCGTGAACGGCTCGATCGTCTGGGCTCTGAAGGACTTCCGCGTCCACCCGACCTGGGGTGGCGGCAACCCGGCGCCCAACCCGCCGTGGAACAACAAGGGGCTGCTCGACGAGAGCGGCACGCCGAAGCCGGCGTTCTGGGAGGTGCGGCGCCACTTCCTCGCTCCTCACCAGTCCCGGTGACCGGCCCTTCACTTACGCTGCCCGGCGTGACGACCCGCGCCGCCGCCCTCGCTGCCGCCTGCGCGCTCTCCCTGGCCGTCGCGGGTTGTGGCGCCGAGGGCAAGTCGGAGGCGGGTGGTGCCGCACCCGACCCGAACGACAAGCGGGCCGTCGCCCTCGCGTGCATCCGCGACGAGCAGGGGCTCGAGGCGCGCCTCTCGGGAGAGAAGGCGATTCAGGTGGACGGCCCCGGCGGGGCCCGGATCGAGTTCCTGCTGTCGAGCGGGGAGGCCGAGGGAAGGCAGTTCCTGGGTGGGGCCCAGAACGCCGAGCAGATCGGCTCGGCCCTGCTCTTCGTCAATCAGGCCGGCGAAGAGCAGCTGACGAAGGTCGAGACCTGCCTCGAGGACCAGTGATTCGGCATCCATGCCAAATCGTTCCCGGGAGTCGAATGCGAACGATTCGGCATCCATGCCAAATCGTTCAGGCGCCGCCCATCCTCAGCAGACGCAACCCCTCCGAGACCTCGAAGACCTCCACCCTGTTGCGTCCCTGACGCAGCGAGCTCGCGGGCACCATCACCCCGAACAGCTCCCCGCCGCCGGTGGCGAGCCTGAAGGTCCTCCCCACTCCCCGCACGGTGCCGTTCACGCCGATGGCGATCTCACGCGGAGGGGCGCCGCCGCGCACGCGGCCCGTGATCCAGACGGGCAGGGTCGGGCTCTTCAGGTCCACGTTGCGCAGCTCGCCGGCGTCGACGATCGATGCCTTGGCGGCCGAGTCGCCGGCAGCGACGGCTCGCCGGCCGACCAGCTCCTGATTGGGCCCCACCCGGTAGATCCGATCTGGTCCCTCGGCTCCGGTGCCGAACAGTCGTAGCTTCTTGGCCAGCTCCTCCCGCTTCTCGCGATCGAGCTGCGTCTGGCTCAGGCGTACCCAGCCGGAGAGATCGCGCTTGAGCATCTTGACCTCCCGCCGGGCACGGACCTCGGCGCTGAACGCCGACCGGCCGTCCACCTTGGCGGGGAGCTTCAGGTTCAGCACGTCCGCGATCGTCGGCAGGATGTCGGTGGTCTCCACGATCGCGTCGTCGATCCGGCCCTTCTGCTGGCCCGGCGCCTTCACGAACAGCGGCACCGGGGCGATCTCGTCGATGTTCGACCGGTTCATCGTGCGGCGGTCGAACTGGCCGAGCTTGAACGAGACGCCGTGGTCTGCGGCCACGATTATCAGCGCCTCGTCGTAGATGCCGATCCGCTTCAGGCGCCGGATCAGCTTTCGGACCTCCAGATCCTCGAACCCCAGCTGCAAGAGGTGGCGAAGCTGGAGCTGCTCGAGCTGTCCCTCGTCGTTGTACGTCTGGCGCGAGATGCCCGGGATCGGCTCGGTCGCGACGCGCCGGTACTGCTTTCCGTCCGGCAGGTACTGCCATGGCACGTGCGGCAGGAGCACGTGCTTGAAGTTGAGCGAGGGCCGTCGCGTCGCCCGGATCGACCCGATCCACTCGTTGAGGCGATTGTTGCGGTTTCCCTGGAGGTTCTCGCGTGTGTTGGGACCATCGTCGCCGCCGCCCTTGACGGCCTCCGCGTCCGGGGCGGCCTTGGCGCCCTCCCCTCCGGCGCCCCCTTTGAAGTCCCCCCAGGTCTCCGACACAGACGTCAGGTCCTGCTCGATACCGGGCGGTGCCACCACGTGCGCGTAGACCAGGCTGAGGTCGTCGACCATCGACTTGAGGCGGTCCGCGAAGGGTTCGTCCAGGCGCGCGTCCTTGCACAGGGAGCGCGGGCAGACGGTGGTGGCCTCCTCGCTCACGTTCATCAAGTGGCTCTTGCCGAGGATGGCGAAGATGCTGTTGGGGTGATCCGAGGAGGTCGGCAGTGAGTCCTTCTCGGGGTAGTCGCCGTCCATGATGGCCGGCCAGGCCTTGCTGGTGGAGTCATAGATCGAGTGTGCGTTCCGGAACCACGTCGCCCCATCGGCCAGCTCCGCGAATCCGGGGAAGCGCTCCCTGTCCACCCTCCCGTCCGGGCCGAGGAGCGAGGTCGTGGGCAGCTCGTCGAGCCCGAGGATCACGACGGGGGCACGCGAGCCTCCCGAGATCGATTTGGCGCTTGCCTCACCCTGGAGCGTCAGCTTGTTGACCGGCGAGACGAAGAGGAAGAGGATCAGGAACACGAGCGGAGCCGGGGTGAGCACGCTGAGAAAGGAGCGCACCGGCTCGGCACGTGCATAGAGCAGCCCGGCTGCCGCGCCGAGCCCCACGGCCAGCACGATGAGCACGGCATCCGAGGCGTCCATCGCCCTCTTGAGCGCCTGGACGAACACCACCGCCGCAAGCAGTGCGATGAACGCCAGGTGGAGGCCTTGCCGCAGACGGTCCGATGCGAGGCCCGCCAGTAACTCGAGCGCGATCAACACGGCCGGCGGCACGAGCACCATCAGCACCGCGAGGAGGATGATCTCGCCCGAAGTGGCGCCGCGCGCCGCGAAGAACTCCGGGTTCTCCGAGAGCAGGTTGAAGAGCGGCTGGGCGAGCGCGAAGGCCGCGAGCACGGCGAGGTGGCCGAAGTCGAGCAGCGTGCGGCGCACCGTGCCTCGCCGTTCCCCTCCGCGCGTGGCGTCGCCCTTCGCCTGGGCGGGAGTCGGCTCGGAAGCTGCGGCCTGCTGGCCGCCCATCAGCCCTCGGCGGCCGTCAGGTCGATCGGCTTGCCGGTGCCCTTCGGACGCGCGAAGTAGAGCAGGCGCGTGCCCGACCTAAGGCGCTCCCGGCGCTCGACGTCGAAGGCGCCCGCGAGCTCCCGCTCGAAGCTCTCCCGCTCGCAGTCGGGATGCAGCCCCTCCCGCTTGGGGCCGAGCAGCTTCCTGACCATCGGGTCCTCGCGCGTGGGGAACTCGATGACCAGCGAGGTGCCGAGCGATGCCAGCCAGGTCACGAACTCCCTCACCGGCACGTTGGCGGCAATGGCCACGTGGTGGATGAGCGCCAGCGCCAGAACGAGGTCGGGGGCCCCGCGGTCTGGCAGCGATTTGCGTTCGAGGCCACGCCAGCCCAGTCCGGGCGAGGGATCGGCGAGGTTCATCGTCAGGCTGAGCGTCTTCTCGTCGTCCTCCTCGCGCATGCTGCGGTAGAAGAGCTCCACCGGGCCCTGGTCGGCATCGACGGCGAGCACGTAGTCGGAGCCCTCTGCCGCGATCCGCGAGTAGCGGCCGTTGTTGGCGCCGATGTCCCACGTGAGCCCCCAGCGCCCGGCGGTGCACACCTCGCCCACGAACTCGTCCTTTCGCCGCGCGTCTTCGTCCGTGTAGCTGTTGCGCTCGCCGTAGGCCACCCAGACAC
>DASZCV010000223.1:0-5878 GCA_035942755.1 Thermoleophilaceae bacterium | reverse complement strand
GGGTACGCACGCCTCACGGGGAGCCAACGACGGAGGGAGTCGGGAAAGCATGAACGTCCTACGAATCGTGTCCATCGCGGCAGCGGGACTCGCGCTCGCGCTGGCCGGCTGCGGCGGAGACGACGACGAAGCCAACCAGACCGAGGACGCCAAGAAGGTCGATGCCGCCAAGCCCAAGGGCAACGTCACCTGGTGTATCGGCAAGGACACCACGGGCGCGTTCTCTACCGTGGTCTCGAACTTCAACAAGCAGAACCCTGGGGCGAAGGCGAAGCTGCTAGAGCTCCCCGAGTCGGCCGACGAGCAGCGCACCCAGCAGATCCAGCGGCTGCGCGCTAAGTCGGCCGAGTGCGACGTGCTCGGCATGGACGTCATCTGGACGGCGGAGTACGCGGCGCAAGGCTGGCTCACCGACGTGAGCGACAACGTCGAGAAGCGGCGGGACGAGTTCATCCCCTCGACGCTCGACACGGCCAGGTACGAGGGCAAGTACTGGGGCGTGCCCTTCAACACGAACGCGGGCTTCGTCTACTACCGCAAGGACCAGACGAGCGCGCCGAAGTCCTGGGAGGAGATGCTCAAGCAGGCCAAGGCGAAGGACGGCCTGGTATTCCAGGGCTCCCGTTACGAGGGCCTGACGGTGAACTTCCTCGAGCTGCTCTACAGCGGCGGCGGCAAGGTGGTCTCCGACGACGGCAAGAAGGCCGAGGTCGACCGGGAGAAGGCCACCGACGTGCTGACCTTCCTGGCGGACGGCGTCAAGAGCGGCGCCATCCCCAAGGCGGTGACAACCTACAAGGAGGAGGAGTCGCGGCGCGCCTTCGAGGCCGGCCGTGCCACCTACATGCGCAACTGGCCGTACGCCTACGCGCTCGGGAAGAAGTCCAAGATCGGCGACTCGATGGACATCACGACCTTCCCGTCCTACAAGGGCGGCCAGGGCGCCGGCGTGCTGGGCGGCTACAACCTGGCCATCTCGGCCTACTCGAAGAACCCGGAGGGCTCGCTCGCCTTCGCGAACTTCGCGACCCAGCCGGACCAGCAGGTCATCCAGGCCACAAAGGCCTCGCTGCCGCCGGTGGTGTCCTCCGTTTACGAGGATCCGCAGGTCACGAAGGCACTGCCGTTCGCAGCCGAGCTGCGGAAGGCGGTCGAGCAGGCCAAGCCACGACCGGTGACGCCCGTCTATCCGCAGGTCACCGAGGCGATCTACAAGAACGCCTTTGCGGCCATGAAGGGCGACATGGCGCCGAAGTCGGCCGTGGCAAGGATGCAGACCGAGATCGAGAAGGCGCTCGAGACGTTCTAGGGCGCGGACGCTCAGCCGATGGAGGCCGCCACCACCCGCCTGAGGGGCCGTCCCTCAGGCGGGCACGGCTATGGGAGCGCCGAGCGGCGCCTCGCCGCCTGGATGGTCTCGCCGTCGTTGGTGGTGATCGCCCTGGTGGCGGCCTACCCCATCGGCTACGCGCTCTGGCTCTCACTGCACGAGTACAGCGTCAAGGTTCCGGGCCTCTCCCGCTGGGTGGGGCTCGGGAACTACACGGACGCCCTCACCTCCGGAGAGTTCTGGAGTGCCACCGGCACGACATTCCTGTTCACCGGCATCTCGGTGGCGCTCGAGCTCGCGATCGGCCTGGCGATGGCGGTGGCCATGCACGAGGCGTTCAAGGGCCGGGCGCTGCTGCGGACGGTGGTGCTCGTGCCGTGGGCGGTGCTCACCGTGGTCACCGCCATCACCTGGCGCACGATCTTCGAGCCCAACCTGGGCCTGGCGCCCGTGCTACTCGACAAGTTCGGGCTCCCGGGCGCAGACACCGTGTGGCTGGGCGAGAACGGATACGCGCTGGGAGTGATGATCTTCGCGGACGTCTGGAAGACGGCGCCGTTCATGGCGCTGCTCCTGCTGGCAGGGCTCCAGGTGATACCCGACGACGTGTACGACGCCGCCAAGGTGGACGGGGCCTCGACGTGGCAACGCTTTACCCGGATCACGCTACCGCTGCTCAGGCCGGCGATCCTGGTGGCGCTGATCTTCCGCACCCTCGACGCGCTCCGCATCTTCGACCTGCCGTTCGTGCTCACCCAGGGCGCCAACGGCACGACGACCCTGTCGATCCTGTCCTACGACGCGCTGACCAAGGACCGGCTGATCGGTGAGGGCTCGGCGCTCGCGGTGCTCACCTTCCTGATCGTGATGGCCGTCTCGTTCATATACATCCGGTTGGTGGGCGGCAACATCCGATCGTTGACGGAGGAAGGCTGAGGTGACCACCAGGGTCCTCGGCAGGGCGGGAACCGCCACCCGCGAGCGGGGGGAGGCGGTGGAGCGGTCGCCTCGGCGCGGCAACTGGTTGCGCCCGGCGCTGCTCACGATCGCGGTGATCCTGATCGTCGTCTTCTGCCTGTTCCCCTTCTACTGGCTCATCAACGTGTCGCTGAAGACGGGCGCCGATCTGTCGGGCGCCGATCTCTTCCCGCCCAGCCCGACGCTCGACAACTACGACTCGATCTTCCGGAACGCCGACTTCACGAACGCGCTTCGCAACAGCGCGATCGTGACCGTCACGACCACGATCCTCGCGCTCGTGGTGGGCTCGTTCGCGGCCTACGCGCTCGCCCGCCTGCGCTTTCCGCGGAAGTTCCTGATCCTGGCGGTGATCCTCTCGATCTCGACCTTCCCCCCGATCGCGATCGCGGCGCCGATCTTCAAGCTGTGGAGCGACGTCGGGCTCTACAACACCTACCCGGGGCTGATCATCCCCTACCTGACCTTTGCGCTCCCGCTGTGCATCTACATCCTGACCTCCTTCTTCAAGGAGATCCCGAAGGAGCTCGAGGAGGCGGCGCTGGTGGACGGGTCGACCCACTTCCAGGCGTTCCGGAAGGTCGTCCTGCCGCTGGCCGCGCCGGGGCTGGTGACCGCCGGCCTGCTCACGGCGTTCTTCGTGTGGAACGAGTTCCTGCTGGCCATCACCCTGACCAGCTCGTCGGACGCGCGCACCGTGCCGGCGGCGATCGCCTTCTTCACCGGCAGCCAGAAGTTCGAGGTCCCGCTCGGGACGATCAGCGCCGCCTCGGTGGTAATCACGATCCCGCTCGTGGCGCTGGTGATCATCTTCCAGAAGCGCATCGTCGCCGGGCTGACGGCGGGCGCCGTGAAGGGCTAGGAGGAAAATGGCCGAGATAACACTCGACAACGTGTCGAAGCGCTTCCCCGACGGCTACGAGGCCGTGAAGGGGATGTCACTCGACATCCAGGACGGCGAGTTCATGATCCTCGTCGGGCCGTCCGGTTGCGGCAAGTCCACCGCGCTGCGGATGGTGGCCGGACTGGAGGAGATAACCGACGGCGAGCTGCGCATCGGCGGCGAGGTCGTGAACGAGAAGGCTCCGAAGGACCGCGACATCGCGATGGTCTTTCAGAACTACGCGCTGTACCCGCACATGAGCGTGCGGGAGAACATGGGCTTCGCGCTGAAGCTACGCGGCGTCGACAAGGCGGAGATCGACCGGAAGGTCGAGGAGGCCGCTCGCATCCTCGACCTCGCGCCGCACCTCGACCGCAAGCCCTCCCAGCTCTCGGGCGGCCAGCGCCAGCGCGTGGCCATGGGCAGGGCCATCGTGCGAGACCCGGCGGCCTTCCTGATGGACGAGCCGCTCTCGAACCTCGACGCCAAGCTGCGCGTGCAGATGCGGGCCGAGGTGTCGCGACTCCAGCAGCGGCTGGGCACGACGACCATCTACGTGACCCATGACCAGGTCGAGGCGCTCACGCTCGGCGACCGCGTGGCCGTCATGCGCAGCGGTCTGCTGCAGCAGGTGGGCACTCCGATGGAGCTCTACAACGAGCCGGCCAACCTGTTCGTGGCCGGCTTCATCGGCTCGCCCGCCATGAACTTCATGCCGGCCACCCTCGAGGACGGGGCCGCAAAGCTGCCGTTCGGCTCGATCACCGTCCCGCAGGAGCTGCGTGAACGGATGGGCCGCGTCGAGCCCGGCAAGAAGCTGATAGCCGGCATCCGGCCCGAGGCCTTCGAGGACGCGGCTCTTGCGGGTGAGCACCACGACCGCGGCTGCACGTTCCGGGCCGGCATCGACGTGCTGGAGTCGCTCGGGTCGGAGCTCTACGTGCACTTCTCGGTGTCCACTGAGGAGAGCATCGAGTCGGATGAGCTGCGTGAGCTCGCCGTGGACGCAGGCGGCGGCGAGGTGCCCATGAGCGGGGAAGAGGGGCGGATCGTGGCCCGCCTCGACGCGGCGAGCCAGGTGCGTCAGGGCGGGGAGGCGGAGCTGTGGGTGGACCCCGCCCGCCTACACCTGTTCGACCCGGGCGATGGCCGCTCGCTCACCTCGCGCCATTCGGCGCCACCGGCGACAGACGGGCAGAGCCCGGCGGGCCATGAGCCGGCCCCACGACAGGACGAGCTCGAAGAGCTCTCCTAGCTCGCCAGACCGGCCAGGCGCCACGGGGGTGCTGAGGGGCGCGAGCCCCCGTCCAGCGTCAGTCGAGCGTGCGGCGCAGGCGGCGGATCTCGGTGTCCTCGAACGCGGGCGAGCGCATCTCCCGGCGCAGCGCCTCGAGCACCGCCTCGTCCCAATCGTGGGTACGCAGCAGCAGGTAGCGAAGCGTCACGACCGCCATGTATGCGTCGGTCTCCGTCCCTGACCGGGCCAGCCCGACTTCACGGAGGCTCTCCACCACCGGCTCATATTCCTCGCGGAACCAGGCCTCGGCCACCTGCGCCCGGGTCATGAACTCCCTGCGCTGCTGCATCGTCCGAAAGCCCCACGCCTCCACGCCCTCTGCCAGCCGGGCGTAGGCGGAGCGGTTGCCGGGGCGAATGCGCCCGCGTGCCTCGGGCGGGAGCGGCACGCGTTCGAAGAACAGCCGCTCGTGGCTCTTCAGAGGCAGGTCGGGAAGGCCGACCTCGCGCCCCGCACCCACTTCGGTCAGAACCTCGGTCACGTACGCGTCGATCTGCTCGTGCCCCAGCGCGCGCGCCACCGAGACGCGGTGGTGTCCGTCCTTGACGAAGTGCAGTTCGCCGATCCGATAGACGTCGATCGGGGGCATCGCCTTCCCACGGCGCTGGGCGGCGGCGATCCGCTCCCAGCGGGGGCGTACGGTGCTGGAGGTCGGCCGGAAGCTGCGGTCGAACTCGCGGGAGCGATCGACGGTGCCCACGATCGAGTCAAGCGGAATGGTCTGCAGGCCGAGGCTGCGCTCGCCGCGGCGACCGAGGGCCTCGACAACCTCCTCGAACGGGAGGATCACGTTGACGTCGCTCGGCTCGCGCCGCAGCCTGTCAGCCAGCCGCGAGAGCGCTCGGCGGCGGCGGACGCGGCTGAAGTCAAACTGAGCGTCGGTGCGCGGAAAGCCGGTGTCCGGGGGCACGACACCGAGGGTACACCGGGGCCTACGCCGCGGGGCGGCCACCAGCGGCAACCCGTCAGCCGATGCGCAACTTGGCCGCGTCCAGGGCCGCGGCGCCGGCCGCCGACACGGCTCGCACCTTGATCTTGTAGCGTCCTCTGGGGGCGAGCTTCCGCTTGATCTTGCCGTTCCAGGTGAGCAAGCCGCGACCGGCCCTGCGGCGCGTGGTGCTCAGCTTGGCCACCACCCTATTCCCGCGCAGCACGGTGAGGGTGACCTTGGCCGGGCCGCTCAGGACGAACGGCACCTGCACCCGCTTGCCACGGGCGGCCCTGAAATGGGCGGCGGACAGCGACACCCTCAGGCGCGGGACGGCTCCCGCAGAGCCGGTGGCGCCCGTCTGTGCGGGGGTGCCCGTCTGCGCGGGCGCGACCGGTTGCCCGGCGCCGCCCGTCTCCCCGCCCGTCGGCCCCCGGCCGCCCGGGGCCGGGCCGCCCGGGG
>DASZCV010000222.1:0-3237 GCA_035942755.1 Thermoleophilaceae bacterium | reverse complement strand
GGTGACGGGTGAGCCGTTGCTCATGAGATGGTCTTCTCCTCGCGTGCCGGGGTCGGGTGAAAGTCCATGGAGCGGCGGGTCACGCGCCTTGAAGCTGCTCGATCACGGCGTCGGCGAACTCGCTCGTCCCCACGGCGGTGGGGTCGTCGCGAGAAGGCTTGAGGTCATAGGTGACCTTCTCGCCCCAGCGGATGACCTCGGCGATCGCCGCTTCCAGCCGGTCGGCCGCATCGCGCTCGTCGAGGTGGCGGAGCATCAGGACGCCCGAGAGCATCAGCGCCGTCGGATTGACCTTGTTCTGCCCCTTGTACTTGGGTGATGAACCGTGGGTGGCCTCGAACATCGCGGCCTGAGTGCCGATGTTCGCCCCCGGCGCAACGCCCAACCCGCCGATGAGACCGGCGCCCAGGTCGGAGACGATGTCGCCGTACAGGTTGGGCAGCACGATCACGTCGTACTCCTCCGGGCGGGACACGAGCTGGTTGCAGAGGTTGTCGATGATGCGGTCCTCGAACTCGATCTCGGGATGACGCTCGGCCACCGTGCGAGCGGTGTCGAGGAAGAGGCCGTCGGAGAACTTCATGATGTTGGCCTTATGGGCCGCGGTGACCTTCCGGCGCCCGTTGGCCTTGGCGTACTCGAAGGCCGCCTCGACGATGCGCTCCGAGCCGAATACCGAGATCGGCTTGATCGAGATCCCGGAGTCATCTCGCACCGGTCTGCCCAGGTTCGCCAGAGCGCCTCGCAACTGCGCGTTCTCCTCCGTCCCCATCTCGAACTCGATCCCCGCGTAGAGATCCTCGGTGTTCTCGCGCACGATCACGATGTCGGTCTCGGGGAAGCGCGTGCGCACTCCCTCGTAGGCCTTGCAGGGACGGATGCACGCGTAGAGGTCGAGCTCCTTGCGCAGCAGAACGTTCACCGAGCGGAAGCCGGAGCCGACCGGCGTGGTGGTCGGGCCCTTGATGCCCACGCCGGTGCTTCTCACCGACGCCAGCGTGCGATCTGGAAACGGCGTGCCCTCCTCCTCGTAGACGTCGACCCCGGCGGAGTGCTCGTCCCAGTCGAACTCGACCCCGGTGGCGTCGAGCACACGCCGGGTGGCGTGGGCGAGCTCCGGCCCGGTGCCGTCGCCGGGAATGAAGGTGACTCGATGAGGCAACTCTCTCCTCTCGCTCCGGGTGGGGGGCGGCAGTCTGCCACCATCCCGCGCACGGTGTTCGGCGGCGGCAGCTCGTTTCAGTTGGCTCGCATCTTCGGGATACGGATCGGCGTGGACGTGAGCTGGTTCATCGTGCTCTTCGTGATCATCTGGTCGCTGTCGGGTTATTACGGCGAGATCTTCCCCGACGAGGACGGCAAGTCCTACCTCCTGGCGGCCGTGTCCGGGCTGCTGTTCTTCATCTGCATCCTCCTTCACGAGCTGGGTCACGCACTGGTGGCAAAGCGCAACGGGATCGGGATCTCCGGGATCGACCTGTGGGCTCTCGGCGGCGTGGCAAAGCTCGAGCGCGACACCGACTCCGCCGGTGTCGAGTTCCGTGTGGCGGCGGCCGGCCCGCTTGTCACGCTGCTGATCGCGGCCGGCTGCTTCGGGGTGGGCACGCTGGTGGCCGGCGCAGACCGGGCCTTCGAGGCCGGCAGCTTCGACCTGTCGAGCAACGACGAGGTGGTCGCTGTGCTCGGCTATCTGACCTTCATCAACGCGCTGCTGCTGGCGTTCAACCTCATCCCCGCGTTCCCGCTCGACGGCGGCCGGCTCGCGCGGGCGGCCGCCTGGAAGGTCACCGGCGACCGCACGCGGGCCACCCGAATAGCCGCCCGGCTGGGACGCGGATTCTCCTATCTGATGGTCGGCGGCGGGATCTACCTGGTGATCCAGGACCGGGTCTTCGACGGCGTGTGGCTCGCCGTGATCGGGATCTTCCTCGGCCAGGCGGCGCGCACCGCCGAGCTGCAGACCGAGCTCACGAGCCGCATCGAGGGACTGCGCGTGTCCGACGTGATGGACGCCGAGCCCGTCGCCGTGCCCGCCGACATGCCGCTCGACAGGGCACTGGAGGAGTTCTTCCTTCGCTACGGCTACGCGTGGTTTCCGGTGGTGGACGCCGACGGACGGCTCACGGGCCTGCTCGCCCGCGGCGCGGTCGAAGGCGTGAGCGAGGCGGCGCGGGCGAGCCGAACGGTGGCCTCGGTGACGGCGGCCGACTCCGACCGGCACGGCAGCGAGTTCCGCGTGGGCATGGAGGAGCCGCTCGAGTCCCTGCTCGGACGGGAGGCGCTCGCCCGCCTCGGGTCGATCATGGCGGTCGACTCGGAGGGCCGGCTACGTGGCATCGTCACCATGGACCGGCTCCATCGCGCCCTCCGGCCGGCCGCCACCGGCTAGAGCTTCGAATATAGAATCGACTCCGCCCCGCCCCACGATGCCCAGACACGATGTCCTCGTCATAGGAGCCGGCCTCGCCGGCCAGCGCGCAGCCCTCGCCGCCGCAGAGGCGGGAGCATCCGTGGGCATAATCTCGAAGGTGCACCCGGTGCGCTCTCACTCCAACGCGGCGCAGGGGGGCATAAACGCGGCGCTGCAGCCAGAGGACTCGTGGGAGTCCCACGCCTACGACACCGTGAAAGGGTCGGACTACCTCGGCGACCAGGACGCGATCGAGATCATGTGCCGGGAGGCCCCCGAGGAGATCCTCCACCTCGAGCATCTAGGGGTCACCTTCCATCGCAACGAGGAGGGAAAGCTCGGCACGCGCGCCTTCGGCGGCGCCTCGGCCGCGCGCACCTACTATGTGGCCGACATCACGGGACAGGCCATCCTCCACGTGCTCTATGAGCAGCTGATGAAGCACGAGGAGGTCGAGCGCTTCGAGGAGTGGTTCACCACAGCGCTCGTCAAGGACGAGACAGGCCGCATCGCCGGGGCGGTTACGCGCAACATCCGCGATGGTTCGCTCGAGCTCTTCTCCGCGCGGGCCGTGATCGTGGCAACCGGAGGCAACGGCCAGCTCTTCAGCCCCACCACCAACGCGCTGATCTGTACCGGCGACGGCATCGCGATGGCCTACCGCGCGGGTGCCCCGTTGATGGACATGGAGATGGTCCAGTACCACCCCACCACCCTCGCCGGGCTCGGCCTGCTGATCACCGAGGGGGCCCTCGGCGAGGGGGCGCACCTCTACAACGCCCAGTGCGAGCGCTTCATGGAGAAGTACGCGCCGAGCAAGATGGAGC
>DASZCV010000221.1:0-16607 GCA_035942755.1 Thermoleophilaceae bacterium | reverse complement strand
CGGGCATGATCAGGGCGGCACCGACCCCCATCGCCGCGCGCACGGCTATCACCTGGCCGGCCGAGTCAGCGACGATGGCGCCCAGGCTTGCGATCCCGAAGATCGACACGCCCGCCTGAAGTGCCAGCTTTCGGCCGAGGCGGTCTCCTAGCGTGCCGAAGACAAGCAGCAGGCCCGCAAATACGAGCAGGTAGGAGTCCACCATCCACTGCAGCTTCGAGGCCGAGGCATCGAACTCGGCCTGGAGGGTCGGTAGGGCCACGTTCAGGATCGTGTTGTCGAGCCCGATGATCACGAGGCTCAGCGACAGCACGCCCAGTGTCTTCCAGCGGTTGGCGTGCACCTCCGGCTGAACGGCGATGGCGGTGGGCGGTGCGGTCATCTCGGCTCCTCGTGCGGTGGCTTACGGAGACGAGCTTAAGTCTACGTGCGTTGACTTCTTATGTCAACGCATGCTGACTTACACTGTGTGGGTGGCCTCTTCCAAGGACAGACGACGAACCGGGCGCCGGCCGGGCGCGAGCGGAACCCGGGAGGCGATCACCGACGCGGCGCGACACCAGTTCGCCGAGCTCGGTTACGACCGGGCCACGATCCGTGGGGTGGCAACCGAAGCGGGCGTGGACCCCGCCCTCGTGGTGCACTTCTTCGGCTCGAAGCAGAGGCTCTTCCTGTCGGTGATGACGCTCCCGTTCGAACCGGAAGAGGCCATGCCGAGGATCCTCGCCGGGCGCCGTTCCGAGGTCGGCCTCCGTCTCGCGCAATTCGCGGTTGGGATCCTCGAGGAACCGAAGGCGCAACGCGTCGTCACGGGGATCATCCGGGCCGCCACGTCCGAGCCGGAAGCCGCGCGTATGGTGCGCGACCTGTTTGCGGAGCGCGTCGTCGGTGCGATCGCGGAGGGCCTCGCGGTCGCCGACGCGCGTTTGCGCGCAAACCTCGTCTCCTCGCAGGTCATCGGCCTCGTGATGGCCCGCTACGTCGTCCGCGTGGAGCCACTGGCCTCGCTACCACCTGAAGCACTGATCAAGGCGATCGCGCCGACCTTCCAGCGGTACCTGGTCGGGCCGCTCGAAGCCCAAGGCGCGGGAGCACCCAAGCCCGGCGCCGCCTGAGGCGAGGCCACGGGACTGGGCGACGTCGAAGCGCTCGCGAGACGTGAGGGCCGCTACTTCAGCCGGCCGACGCGGCGGCAGCCCTCGAAACGGCGTCGCCGGCGGCGTCGAGCTTTGTCATTCACGACGCATGAGCTTCTCCGGTCGAGAGGCTTCCGCGAGAGTACAGGTGCTCGACTGGAGGCCTGGCGCCCCAGCAGCGCTCGAAACGGCCCCTCGAAGTAGTCCAGCAAGCTAGCTTCCGCTGGGCGCCGCCCGGGCGCGCGAACCGCGGAGCTGGGTGTATGCGGCGGCGAGCGCGGTTTCCATCGGGCCAAGGTCGCGCAGCGCTGTGGAGAGCAGGTACCCTCCTTGGACTGCAGCGAGGGTGGTTTCGGCAAGGAGCACGGGCCGGGCTCCCGACTGGAGAAGCTCCTTCTTCTTCATGGATGTGAATGCGTCTACGAGCACGCTCTCCCAGCGCGAGAATGCTTCGGCGACGTGGCGCTGCATGCTGGGGTTCAAGGCGCTCAACTCGAGCGCCAGCGCGCCGACAGGGCAGCCCTTGAACCCGCGCTGCTCTTGACCTGCCAGCAGCGAGTCAAACCACGCTCGTATCCCACTCCAGGTGTCCAGCCGAAACTCCCCGAGCCCCCCCATGACGGTCTCGAGCTGAAGATCGAGGACGGCCGCCACAAGGTCGTCCTTGCTGGAGAAGTAGTGATAGAACTGGCTTTTTCCGCAGCCGGAGGCGACGAGCACATCATCCACGCCCGTGGCTTTGACCCCGTGCTGGTACATGAGCGCGGCCGCGGCGCGGATGATCGACCCCTTGCGCTGTCGTCCACGTGCTGTCTTGGGCTCCGCCACCACGGTCTCCTTACCCATTGCACCGCATCCGACAGTCCTTGTACCGATCAGTACACTCCGGTCGGAGAGTCCGGTGGCTAAGTGCTGCCCGGGACGCGACCAATCGACCGCGCAGGAGGGATGGCCCCGTGACAACCACAGGTTCCATGGCCAAGGGTGCTCTAGCAGGCATCATCGGCACAGCAGCGATGACCGCCGCCCAGATGGCGGAGATGCGGGTGACCGGGCGGGAACCGTCGCTGGTCCCGGGCCGCGTCGCATCGACGTTGCTGAGACTGGACCCCGAAGGGGACGAGGCGCTGTCACGGATCTCGATCAAGATGCATTGGGCTCACGGGATGACCATGGGCACCGTGCGGGCGCTGCTCGGTCGGGCCGGCCTGCGCGGACCCGGCGCGGCGGCAGCGCACTTCGCAGTGATGTGGAGCGGCGACGTCATGCTCTACAAAGCTTGTGGGATCGCCACCTGGCCGTGGCAGTGGAGCCTCGAAGAGCTGACTCCGGATTTGCTCCACAAAGGCATTTATGCCGCAGTGACGAGCGCCGCGTATGAGGCCTTGAGCTGATCGTGAGTTTGGGGGAGGCAGCCGCGCAGCTGGGCAGGGGACTGTTCGCGGGGGCGGCCGGCACCGTTGCCATGACTGTCTCGAGCTCCCTGGAGGCAAAGCTGCGCAACCGGGGGGCCGAGCACAGCTCCCGCTGAGGCGCGGGAGGGAGCTGGTGGCCTCGATCCCCCAGACCGCTTCCGAGCCGTAGCCGTGCTGCCACACCAGGACGAGCACGGCCCCGCGGCCGTGACGCTGATAGACGGCGTCGCGGCGGCGACCGCAACCAGATCGCTCGCAATGACAAGTCGGTCCGAAAGGTACTATACGGCCATCGAACTGACCCCTACCTCCTACATCGTCCTGGGGCTCGTCGAGCAGCTCGGCGAGGCATCCCCGTATGACCTCAAGCAGGCGGTCATGCGCTCGGTGGGGAACTTCTGGAAAGTGCCCCACTCCCAGATCTACCGCGAGGCGGAGAGGCTGAAGGTGGCCGGCCACCTCGACTGCCGGCGCGAGGAAACCGCGGGAGGCCGACCGCGGAAGGTGTATAGCCTGGCCGAGCGTGGGAAGCGCGAGCTCTCGCGCTGGAAGGAGCAACCTCCGCAGGAGCTTCCCGAGCTGCGTGACCCCGGCCTGCTGAAGCTCTTCTTCGGCGCCGATCCCGGTCCGCTCGCGGAGGCGCGCCGGGAAGCGCACCAGCGCAAGCTCGAGGAATATGAGGCGCGCAAGCGGGAGAACCCGGGAAGGGGGCCTCAGGGCCCATGGCTCTCGCTCGACGCGGGCATCGGCCACGAGCGGGAGTGGGTGCGCTTCTGGTCAGCGATCGCCCGCGGTCGGCGTCCCTGAGTGCTCTGCGTCGTGCCGCCAATCGCTCCGCGTTCCCGCATTCGCCGGAACGGCGCTCACCGCTCGTCGATGTCGCTGCTGAGCACCGGCTTCACGTCGACGATCGGCGTGCCGTCCACCGCTTCGAGGTTGCGCACCCGCAATCTTCCGCCGTCGATGGACGCCACCTTCACCCGATGCAGCCCGATCGGATTGGGTCGGTGGGGGGAGCGAGTACTGAACACGCCCTGTTGCGCTCTGGACACGTCGCCGCGCGGATGCACACGTAGGACGTCGCGGCGCGCACGGTCGAGCCAGGTGAGGACGATGACCTCGTCCCCTGCTCGGATACCGTCGAGCGCCTCGAGCACCGCAGGCTCGAAGGCGAGCCACGCGTGGGGCGCCCCCTCGTCGCCCTGCTTCGGCGCCGACGCAGGGTCGGTCAAAGGAGACTCGACCCTTCCGATGGGTGCTACCTCGAAGCGTCTCGGGGTCAACGTCCTGGTTATTCGCCTGAGCCCGCCAGCGTGCCGAGCTGCGTGCGCTCGAGCCGACCGTCCGGGAAGCGCAGGTGGGTCTCATCGCCGATGCAGACGACCCTCTCGGCGTCCTCCCCGACCGCCATTGCCGCCAGTAGCGCTCCGGCGATCCGGTGCACGTCGCGGACCAGGCCCAGTGGCAGGAGCGACCGTGTCTCGTTGGCGACCTCGCCGTCGCCTACGCGCAACACGACGCGTACCTCTCGGTGGGCGCTGCGGGCGGCCATGGCCACCGCGATGTTCTCCAGGTCGTCAGCCGTCACCGCAGCTACGGCCCTCGCCTTCGGCAGCGAGACCCGTGCCATCAGCTCCGGGTCGGAGCCGCGGCCTACCAGGACGGGCAGCCCGAGCGTCTTGGCGAGGCCCAGCAGCTCTCCGTCCTCGTCGCGTTCCACCGCGAGCACCGGCACCCGGCAGGCGCGGAGCACCAGGCACAGGCGCAGGCCTACCTGGCCGAGCCCGACAACGACCACATGGTCCCGGCGCGGCCCGGCACGCCGCCCGACGAGGCCGGTCAGCCTCCGGTCGATCACACGGTTCACCAGGCCCGCCGTGAACCCGGCGGCGAACACGAGCGCGACGATCATCGTGGCCGAGGTGAAGAGCTTGTACCAGCCCGGTCCCTTGGCGACATCCGGGTTGGGGTCGACGGTGACGAGAGTCTTGGCCGACCCGTAGATCGCACTGATGAGGTCCTGGTCGAGAACGAATACCGCCGTGACCGCTTCGACCAGGAACACAGCGACCAGGCCGATGGCCCCGAACAGCAGCAGCCCTGCGCTCTTGTCGTACGGCGTGAACAGCGCACGGAGAAGGGCTTCCGCCTGGCGCGGCCTACGCTTTTGGATCGGCTCCTCCCGCACGCCGTCGCCGTCCTCGACCAACCCGACCGGGTGATCGCCATCGAAGCTGACGGCGGTGAAGCGCTCTTCGATGCACGGCCCGGCGAGCGACGGTGCGACGATGTCCGCCATGGAGGTCACGTGCGTGTTGGGCAACTGGTCGGCCATCTCTGCGGCCATGGTGGGATCGAAGATCGTGAGCAGCAACGGAACCTCGTCGGAAACGGCGCGCACCATAAGAGCCATCCGGAGCACCAGCGGGTCCTCCCCCGCCACGACCGCGACCGAGTCGACGTCGCCGCCCTTCAGCGCTTCTCGGACATCGCTCTCTTCCGGCTGACCGAGCCGGGATACTCGAGCGCCTTCGGCCTCCAAGGCCCGCACCGTTTCCTCGGTGAGGTCACCCTCCCCGATGACGAGGACGTGCCGCTCGAGCCTCTTGTCGCCGCCCGACGGCGCCGGGGTGTCGCCATCAGTCGCACCCGAGGAACGCTGCTCGCTACCTCCGCTCACCGAGCGGGAGCGTACAGGCGGTTTGGCGCAGCCGTCGCCCGCAGGCGGCTAGCGGCGCCGCAGGAGCACGCGGAACTCGAAGCGATCGGCGCGCGAGGAGAAGACCGCGCGCGTGGCGAGCCGCCTGCGCCGGGCGGTGAGCCGGCGCGCGCGACGGTTCAGGCGCACTCGCAGATTCACGCGGCCCTTTCTGATCCGGAGGCTCCTCGAGCCGAGGATCACGGGGCGACGCCGGCCCCCTGTCCTCAGCACGGCGGAGACCTCGACCCGCGCAGCGCAGCGCGGCTTCAGGCAGCGCACCCTCAACGAGGCAAAGCGCCGGCCCAGCCTTCCACGCCGAGCCACGCGGAGCGATGGCTGCGGCGGTGTGACGGGCGTCCGCGGCGGTTGGGTAGGCTGGACCGGTGCCGGTGGACCGGGTCCCGCCGGCCCGGCCGGCGTCGTCGGGCCAAACGGCGCTCGAATGGTCGTGGCGAAGACGTCGGTCCCGCCGGAGCCCGTCCGCGCGAAGAGCGGCTTGAAGCTCTGGCCGACCGCGGCGAGGCCCGAGTAGTCGCCGACGAAGAAGCCGCGCGCCACCGGAGCGGCCCTCATGTCAAAGGAGGCCGGGGTAAGGCGCTCCTCTGTGAAGGTCTCACCTCCGTCCTCCGAACGAAGGAACCAGACGTCAGTGTCGAGAGTCGGCGAAGCCACGGTGTCGTTCCTGAAGTCGTAGTACGTGACGCCGAGGTTCCCGGCGGCGTCCACCCGGATGGCAGGCGTGAATGCCTGCGTGCCGGGCACGGTCGAGATCCGCTTCGGTGCCGACCAGCTGGCGCCGCCGTCGCTTGACCGCGAGAGCACGATCTGGTCGCGCTGCCCCCCGCTGAAGCGGGCGTCCTGCCAGACCATGTACACGGTATCGGTGCCCGGGCGCTCGTCGGAGGCAAGCTCGGGAATGATGTCGCCCGTCCGAACCGGCGCACCGGTGCGGGGATCACGCACCCCGACCGTCTCGTGTGAGCCGACCACCACCTGCGGAGCCCAACTCGCGCCCTTGTCGCCAGAGCGCATCACCGCAACCGACCGGGTGCCGTCCTTGATCAGCGTGTAGCCGTTCACCAGATCGCCGTCCGGCATCACCACGATCTGGTTGCCGATCGTCTGATCGTTCACACCGGGATCGAAGATCGGCCTGGCGGCCTCCCAGGAGGCGCCGCCGTCCGGGGTGCGCGCAAACCAGGTCGGGCCCCGGAAGGTGGTGGCGGACAAGTCCTCGAGCCGATCCCAGACCACGTAGGCGTAGCGGCCATCGGTGTGGTCGGCGGTGAGCGACTCCTTGTCGTTGAAGAACTGCGGCGAGGTGTCGCGTCGGATCACCTGCACCGGCCCCCAGGTCGCTCCACCGTCCCCCGACTTGCTGACGAGGATCGCGTTCGCCTGATCGCGCGTCTCGTTGAACGAGAGGCTGACGCCGTACGCGTCTCCCCCCGGTCCGAAGGAGACCCACGGGTCAGAGGCGCGCTCGTAGTCACCGTCGCTGCCGGCGGCGGCGCCCTGGCAGCGGGTGAACTTCGGCAGCTCCCCGAGTGGGACCTGAGTCCAGCTCTGCCCGCCGTTCTGAGAGACGCCCATGCCGAGTCCGTTGGCGCCCCCGTCCGAGTAGCGGTCCTGCTGCCACATCGCGAGGAGGTTCTCGCCGTTCGTGGGATTCGCGTCGATCCAAGGCTCGACCTCGGCATTGCGGTACTCGACGCTTGCCTGCGGTTGTGCCGCGCCGTTGCAAGCCGGCGGGAAGGGGCTCGCCCCGCTGACCGGCGCAAGTGGGTCAACCGCTGCCCGCGCCCCTGGGGCCGCCACGAACACAACCGCCACTCCCAGCAGGAGCGCTAGGAGCGTCCGGTACCAAGCCCGCGTTTCTTCTCGCCAGCCCACCGATTCAACGGTAGCGCCGCAGCCGAGCGTCGACGCGCCGTGACCCAGGCCGGGTCAAGCGGCCGGCCGCGACGGAGCAGGGTGGACGTCGGGGGACGGGCTGCTGTAGGCCTCGGGCTCCCGGTTTCGCGGCGCGCTCCGTCCGCTAGGTGACCGGGACGCGTTCGGTGATGCGGTGGACCTCTGTGAAAGCCACGTGGTGCGCACTGCGGGCGTTTCCAAATCCGGCACCAGCGCTCAATGGTGCCGTGCACCGGATTTGCGGCACTCCACCCCGGCGAGCACGCTCTCCAGGTAGTGCTCAAGCCGTGCAAGCTCGAAGCGGCTCCATTCCTCAGGGTCGAGCTCGGCGACTAGATCGAGAAGCGTGATGACGTCCCAGTAGTGCTGGTCCTCGAACACCTGGGAGGTGAGCGACCGGTGTAGGCACAGGAACTCGTCCGCGGCGTCGAGCCCGTAGGTAAGGGCGAGGTTCCAGCGCATGTGGGCGGTGTCGACGGCTGCCGGTCCCCAGGAGGCGCTCGTCCAGTCGACGACCCCGGTCAGTCGCCTGTCGGACCAGAGGGTGTTCTCCGGGTGGTAGTCGCGGTGGATGAAGCAACGCGGTCCCTGAGGAGGTCCGGCACGGGCGAGCACGAGCGCGGCTGCCCAGAGCTGCGGTCGACCTGACCAGGAGGGTGGGGTGATCGAGTCGGGGTCGTAGTAGTTGCGGTAGGCCGGGAGCTGCCGGCCGCGACAGTCAACGGCGTGGATCACGGGGAGCATCTCGGCCAGTTGTGCGAGGAACTCGCCGAGGTTCGGTGGCAGGCCGGGAGCACGGCCGGGAAGGCGGGTGATGAGCTGCGTCGGTACGTCGCAGACTGCGCCGTCGGGGTCGGCCGCGACCAGCCGCGGCGCCGGCACCGGCGATTCGGAGAGCAGATCCAGCACCGTCGTCTCGCGGGCAGCGGTGAAGTCCGGATCCTCCACGGCCCACTCGCGCCGCGCCCATCGGCGCAGCACGAGCCGGTGGGACATGCCGCGGCGGTCGATGATCGTGAGCGCATGATTTGCGTGCTCGCCACCTTCCGGCAGACGGCGCAGCGATGCGAGCCGGCTCCCGCGTCCGATCGCCTCGATCGCCCAGCGGAGCGTTTGCTCGGGCGGCCTACGTCGACGCGGGTCGCTCATCGCTCGAGCCGAGGAGTGGTTCACCGGAGGTGGCGTTCGAGCCAGTCGGCGAGCGGGCCGTCCGCGACTTCGAGGAACCGCGGCTCGACGCGGCCGCCGGCGACGGTGAGGGCCTCTGCCACCGCCACGTGGTCCCTCCCGGGCAGCTCATGGTGCTGCGAGCCGAGCGCCGCCCAGGCAAGTGGCGTGTCGTAGGCGGTACAGGTGCTCGCGAGTGGGTCGGCTCCGCGAGCGAGCAGCCCGGCCACCACCTCGGCCGACCCGGCCCAGCTGGCGTGGTGCAGGAGGGTGCCGGGCGGCGAGCCGCCGACCACACCCGAGAGCCCGAAGCCGAAGAGCTCGAGCACGAGGTCGAGCCGGCCGCGCAGAGCGGCGAGGATCACGACCTCCTCCTGGTCGACGTCGAGCGCTTCGGGAAGGGGCGCCTGCGGTCGCCCCCCGCGAGCGACCGCAGCGACCGCAAGGTCGGCGGGGTCCAGCCCGTCGGTCCGCGCCCCGTGGCCGGCGAGCAGCTCGGCCAGCTCGTGGCGGCCTCGCAGCAGAGCGTGCTGGTAGGGCGTTCGCAGCGGCACGTCGCCGCGCCACGTCTCGCCGCCGGGCCGGTCGAGGTCGGCTCCGTGCTCAACCAGCATCCTCAAGAACTCGGCGCCGCGGCCGCGTCGGACGGCGTGGGCCAGCAGTGCTCCTTCGTTCGGGTCGGCGCCCGCCTCGAGGAGCAGCTTCACGTGCTCGAGATGCTCGTGGTCGAGCGCGTGCCCCAGGGCGTTCGTGCAGCGCGTCTGCGCGCCGCCGGCGAGCAGCAGCGCCAGGCAGTCGGGACGCTTCGCCTCGGTGGCGTGGTAGAGCGACTCGCCGTCGTCGGGGCTTGCCCCGGCCTCGAGCAGAACCGCGGTCAAGAGCGGGTCGTGCACGCGTCCGGCCGCCCCGTAGAGCGCGGACATCTTCCCATGCTCGTTCTGGAAGCAGGCGTTCGGGTCGGCTCCGGCGTCCAGCAGTGTGCGCGCGAGCTCCACGCTCGCGAAGCACGAGTGGCAGACGTAGAGCAGCGGTGCCCAACCGCGCGGGCCGCCGGGCTCGTTCGGGTCGCGGTCCCAGCCGCCGCGACCGAGCACGAGCCGTGCCCAGCGGTCCTCGGCGATCTCGGGACGCGCCGCTACCAGCGCCTCCGCGCGCGCCCGGCGCTGCTCTGTGGCGGCGAGGAGGAAGGCGTCGACCTGGCGCTCGCGGACGGGGAGGCTCATTCGATCGCTAGAGCCATCCGCGGTCGCGGGCCACGCGCCACGCCTCGGTTCGGTTGCGTGCGCCGGTCTTCCCGATCGCCGCAGACAGGTAGTTGCGCACCGTGCCCTCCGAGAGGTAGAGGCGCTGGGCGATCTCGGAGATCGGCGCGCCGCCGGCGCCCGCCTGCAAGAGCTCCCGCTCGCGCGGAGTAAGGGGGCTCTCGCCGTCCTGCAGCGCCGCTGCGGCGAGCTCGGCGTCCACCACCCGCTCACCCGCCACCGCCCGGCGGATCGCGTTCGCGAGCCGCTCGGCTGGCGCATCCTTTACGAGAAAGCCAGACGCCCCGGCCTCCATAGCACGGCGCAGGTAGGCGGGCCGTCCGAAGGTGGTCAGGATCAGCGTGGCGCACGTGGGCAGCTCACGCCGCAGGGCGGCTGCGGCATCGATGCCGTCCATGCCGGGCATCTCGATGTCCAGCAGCGCGACGTCCGGGTGCGATTCGAGCGCCGCCCGGACCACGTCGTCGCCCGAGGACACCTCGGCCACCACTTCGAGGTCGGGCTCGAAGGCGAGCAGGGCGGCGAGCGCGCCGCGCACCATCCCTTGGTCCTCGGCAAGCAGGACACGCGTCATCGCGGTGCAAGCCTCCTCGTCAGGGGGACGCGCGCGACAAGGTGGAATCCGCCGCTCGGCGCCGAGCCCGCCGTGAGCGTCCCACCCACCGTGGCCAGGCGCTCGCCGAGGCCTCGCAGGCCGCTCCCGTCCCCGTCGTTCTCTCGCGCGCCCACGCCGTCGTCGCGCACCTCGAGCTCGACGGTATCGCCGGTGCTCCGCACCGACAGCTCGCACCGGTGCGCCCCGCTGTGGCGAATCACGTTCGTCGTGGCCTCGCGCACCGCAAAGCCGAGGATCCCCTCGAGCTCGCCCGGAAGCGGGCCATCCGGGCGCACGGTGGCCTCGATGCTCGCCGCCTCGAGCGCCTCGCGAGCCCGGTCGAGCTCTGCGCTCAGCCTGCCGCGCCGCAGCCCCCGGACCGCCTCGCGGGCCTCCTGCAGGGATTCCCGCGCGACCGACTCGACATCCCGCATCTCCTCCGCGGCGGCTGCCGGCTCATGGCGATCGATCAACCTGCGGGCGAGCTCGGCCTTGAGTGCTATCACCGACAGGTTGTGGCCGAGCAGGTCGTGCAGATCGCGAGACAGCCGCAGCCGTTCCTCGCTCACGGCGAGCTCGGCGACCCGGGCGCGTGCCGCGGCGAGCTCCTCGACCAACCCCGAGAGCCGGCGCACGGCGAGAACGAGCAGCCCGAAGATCATGGCCTGCACCACAACAGGCTCGTCGCGGCCCACGATCGCCGCCGCAGCGGCGGCCGCCGCCAGTACGCCGGGCACGGCGAGGCGCATCGGAAGCGTGAGCGCGGCCGCCACGCTGAGATACACGAGGAGGGCCACCCAGTCGTTCTCGAGCCGGACGGCGAGGGCAACGGCGAGCACGGCGATGGCGCCTAGCAGCAGCAAGCCTTCGGTTCGCCGCTCGTGGCCGACCCAGGGAAGGATCCAGAAGAGACGCAGGTAAAGCGCGGCGAACGCCGCAAGCCCCGCCGCGGCGGTGACCGCGCCGACACCGGCAAGGCGGCCGCTCACGAGGTCGGCAAGCGGATATGCCAGGAAGACGAGCGCGACCGAAGCGCAGAACAGCCGGTGGCCCGGGGCGCTGCGTGCCCCGGGCCAGAACGCGCCAAACCAGTGGCTCACATCTGCACGGTAGCCGCTCACCGCGGACCAGCGAGCCTGTGCCAGGCGAGCGTGGTGAGCGCTGCGGTGCCGGCAGTCCAGGCCCCGACGACGGCGATCGCCGAGCCCGGCATGGCATCCTCGCGGACAGATGCCCAGCCGAGCTCGGCCGCGCCGTTCGTGGGCAGGCCGTGGGCGAGTGTCTCGAATACCGCCGGCAGGTCGGACGGCTCGGTGACCATGCCGCCGAGCACCCAGAGCAGGATCAAGCTGAGGCTCGCGGCGCTCTGGGCACTTTCGGGATCGGTGACCGCCAGCCCGATCAGGACCCCGAGCGCCACGAACGGCGCGGCTGCCAGCCACAGCAGCGCGAGCAGCACGGCCCACTGGTCCATACCGAAGCGGATACCCTGCGTGACCGCGGCCGCGATGAGCACCAGAGCGACCGAGGGCAGTGCAAAGGCCATCGCCGCTGCGACCTTGCCGGCGACGGCCGAGCCGGGCGGAAGCGGCGTCACGCGCAACTGGCGCAGCCAGCCGATCGCGCGCTCTGTGGCCAGCGGCGGACCGCTCGCGAACAGGCCCGAGAAGAGCGCCCCGAAGACCGCGAAGACCACCATCGCATCCGCATCCGGGGGCAGGCCCGCGCTGCGCGTGTCCTCGACGAGCAGCGTCCGGAACAACACGAACATGGCAGCCGGCAGGGCGATCCTGAACAGCAGGGCCTGGCGGTTGCGGAGCTGGCGCAGGATCTCGAGCCGGACGTAGGCGAGCATCACCCGCTCTGCCCTTCGGTGAGGGCCAGGAATGCCTCCTCGAGCCGCGGCCCGTTCACCTCGAGGCCGTCGAGCTCCGGCACCAGCTCCAACAGCGCCCTCAGCGTTCGATCCGGGTCGAAGGTCTGCAGGGTCACCCGCCCCTCCACCACCTCGACCCGATCGACCGCCGGAAGCCGCTCCACCAGCTCCAACGGCACGCGGTCGCGGAAGAAGCCGACCCTCGCCCTCACCCCGATGCTCGCCTTGAGCTCCTCGGGGGATGCGTCAGCCACCACCCGACCGCGCGACAGCATCACGATCCGGTCTGCCACCGCCTCGGCCTCCTCCAATCGATGGGTGGCAAAGACCAGGGAGCGCCCGCCAGATACGTAGTCGGCTGAGCGCTTCCAGAACGAGAGCCGCGCGGCTACGTCCATCGCCGCGGTTGGCTCGTCGAGCACGAGCAGCTCGGGGCCGCCTGCCACCGCCAGCGCGAGGCGCACACGCTGCCGCTCGCCACCCGACAGGGCCTCGACGCGCCGCTCCGCCAGCTCCCCGAGGTCGCATAGGACGAGCACGTCTCCGAGGGCCAGCGGGCGCGGATAGAGCCCGCGGACGAGGTCTACCAGCTCAGCCACGCCTGCCCGCGCGGGAAGGCCACCCTCCTGCAACATCGCACCGATGGCCCCACGTGCGATCGCGGTGCCGGGCGCCGTCCCGAGTACACGAACGAGGCCGCGGTCCGGACGTACCAGGCCGAGCATCAGCTCGAGTGTCGTCGTCTTGCCCGCCCCGTTCGGGCCGAGCAGCGCCACGGTCTCAGCAGGGCCGATCTCGAGGCTCAGGTCTTCAACCGCGAGCGCGTCCCCACGGCGGCGGGTGACCTCACACAAACAGGCGACCGGTTCAACCATCGCATGTGACCGTAGGCGTGCCGCACGCGTCGCGCCAGTGGCGCATGTCGGCACTTGCGCATGACATTCGTCACTCAGAGGACAGCCGCCTAAGGTGCGTGACCGCAAGCCGGTCGAGCAACGGAGCTTGACCCTGCACGATCTTGCGCCTGGCCGTCGCCAGATCCAACCAGGCCACCCTGTCGATCTCCGGGAACACCTGGCGGCGGCCTGAGCGCGGCGGCCATTGCAGCTCGAAGGTGCCGGGATCTAGCTGAGCGGGATCGAAGTCGCCCTCCACCGCGAAGGCGACGAGTTGCTTACCGGCCCGCTGGCGGATCTCGCCAAGCTCGATCACCGGGCCGTCGGGCGGCGCGTGGCCGAGCTCCTCCGTGAACTCGCGCAGAGCACCCGCCAGCGCGTCCTCGCACTCTGCCAGCTCGCCCTTCGGGATCGACCACGCCCCTTCATCCTTGTGCGTCCAGTAGGGACCACCCATGTGACCGAGCAGCACCTGCAGCATGCCCTCGCGCACGCGGAACAAGATCAAACCCGCCGACGTGGTCACGGCGTTGAGTCTCGCAGTCGCCTCCGTGCGAGGGCGCGGAGTCCGTCCCCGCCGGCGCCACCGCTCAGCCGCTCCCAGATCCGGGACTCCACATGACGAATGTCATGTCGAGATCCCGACATCCGGCACTACCGCGGACTCGACTGCCCCCCTACGGTGAGGGCGATGACTCGATCGACTTCGACGAATCGGCACAGTTGACATGACCCGAGACAAACGAGGATCGGACCGGTTGGCACCGCCTTGCCCGCGATCATGATCGGCCTGGGTTCGGCCCCCGGCGAGGTCCGGCACCCCGTCTTCGCCCGCGCCTTCGACCGGCTCAGCCAGCTGATGGAGCGAGAGGTAGGGGAGCGTCGCGAGGAGCTGCTAGCCGGTCTCCGCGGCCAGGTCATCGAGATCGGCGCCGGCAACGGCATCAGCTTCCAGCACTATCCGGACACGGTCGAAGAGGTCGTAGCGCTCGAGCCGGAGCCCTACCTGCGTGGCAAGGCGGAGGACGCCGCGCGCGGCGCCCCGGTGAAGGTAAGCGTCCACGGCGGCGTCGCGGCCCCCCTGCCACTGAACGACGGGCGATTCGACGCCGCGATCGCGAGCCTGGTGCTGTGCACGGTGCCGGATCCCGCAGGCGCGCTGGCGGAGCTGCGGCGCGTGCTGAAGCCCGGCGCCGAGCTGCGCTTCATGGAGCACGTGCGCTCGCAGCAGCCGCGCAAGGCCCGCCTACAGGACCGGCTCGACCGCTCGGGCATGTGGCCGCTGGTCGCCGGCGGCTGCCACTGCGCGCGCTCCACGGTCGATGCCACCGAGGCGGCCGGCTTCCTGGTGGAGCGGGTCCGCAGCTTCGACCTTGGCCCCTCATGGCTTCCCACGAACCCCCACTTGCTAGGCCTCGCCCGCTCCCGGACCGCGGCGGACGAGGGTGCTGTGGAGGCGGTGAAGCTCGACGAGCGATCCGATCAGTTTCCGCGACCGCGGCGGTCTCTATTGCCGAGGCCCGCAACCGGATGACAAGGAGAAGCCCATGCTGACAGTGACTTCAAGGGACGGCAGCCGAATCGCCTACGACCGCCTCGGCTCAGGCCCCGCGGTGATCCTCGTCGGCGGCGCCCTCGGCTACCGCAAGTTCAAGAAGATGGAGGAGCTGGCCAAGTCGCTCGCCGAGCATTGCACGGTGATCAACTACGACCGTCGCGGACGAGGCGACTCTACCGAGGTGAAGCCCTTCGCGCTCGAGCGCGAGATCGAGGACATCGCCGCGCTGATCGAGGCCGCAGGCGGCTCCGCTTCGCTCTGGGGCTGGTCCTCGGGCGGGGCGCTGGCGCTGCGCGCCGCTGGCCGCGGCGTCGGCGTCGAACGGCTCTCGGTCTACGAGGTGCCTTTCATGGTCACGCCGGAGGCCAAGCGCCCCACGCCCGACTACGGCGAGCGGCTCGAGGAGCTGGTCGCGGCCGGCGACCGAAGTGGCGCGGTCAAGCACTTCATGCGAAACGCGGTGGGCGTGCCGGCGCCGTTCGTGGCGCTCATGCGACTGATGCCGATGTGGAAGGGGCTCGAGGCCACCGCACACACCCTCCCCTACGACTGGGCGGCGCTCGGCAGGCATACGATGTACGGCGCGCCGCTCGACGCCGAGGAGTGGGCCCCGGTGGCGGCTCCGACGCTCGTCGTCCACGGCGCCAAGAGTCCCGCAGTGCTCAAGCAGGGGTCCCGCGCGCTCGCGGAGGTGCTACCGAACGCCGAGCTGCGCGAGCTCGAGGGCGTCAGCCACAACGTGAAGATGGACGTGCTGGCACCGGTGCTTGCCGAGTTCTTCACGCGGAAGCCGGAGATCGGCGTCCCTGGCGAGGTGAGGCCCGCAACGGCCTAGGGTCAGACGTCGAGGAGCAGCAATGCCACCTGCCGGCGGCATGCTCTCCTCATGGTTGAACGGGCGTCTTCCTGACCCCAGGCGTGAGCTGCTTCTCGAGCCAGTGGCTGGCGAACGGGTTGGCGTTGTAGTCGGCGATCGCGAGGTAGCCGGCCGAGCGGAACAGCGCGAGCGCAGCGGGCTGGCGCGCCCCGGTGTCGAGCCGGACGCTGTCGTACCCGCGCGCCCGGGCGGCAAGTTCGAGGCCTCGTAGGATCCGGCGCGCGACGCCCCCGCCCCGCGCCGCGGGCGCCACGTACAGCCGCTTTATCTCTGCGCGGCGCTGTTCGAGCCGCTTCAGCCCGCCGCAACCCACCGCGCGCTCGCCGGCGTATGCGACCAGGAACGTGCCCGTGGAGGCATCAAAGTCCTCGGGCGCCGCGCTCGGTCCGACGGCCGGGTTCCAGCCTGGATACAGCTCGGCTATCTCGGCGGCGAAGGCCTCCAGGAGGCTCGCGGCTCCGGGGGCGCCGAGCGGCTGCTGCTCGAGTCCGACATCCACCAGGACATCGTGGCACGAAGCGCCGCCGAGGCCGGCCAACGCCCTGCGGCCCCCAGGCACGGCAAGGCATGTGGCCATCCACTACCTCGCCACCCCAGCTACTCCGCCGCTTACGTCTCCTCGTGCATGCCGATCGCGCGCTCGAGATCATCCTGGGCCGCCTCGGAGTCGCCCCGGCGCTGCTCCAACAGGGCCGCTGCGATCGCATCGAGCTTCTCCTGAATCGCCTGCTCGGCACGCAGCTCGGAGTTCTTCAGCAGCGCCAGCCGCAACAGGCTGACAGCGGCCATGGCGTCGCCGGTGACGTGATGGAACAAGTCGCTGAAGCCGAGCGCGTACCCGCCTCCCCACGCGGCGACCACGGCGAGGCAGATCGCGAAGAAGGCAGGGGAGGTGGTGAAGTTCGAGCCGGATTCGGCTACCTGCGCGAAGGTGGACCGTTGCCGCCCGCCGCGCTCAGTGGGGTGTTTCGTGCTCATGAGCCACCTCGCTACCCGCGAAGAGGAACTCGAACCTCGTGCATCGACTGGCGCGCGGGCGACTGCGGTGTTCCTTCGAGGGCAGTCAAATTAGAGTCCCGCACCCGCCCACTTCCAGGAGGATCGATGTCTGCAACCACGTCCCTGATCCACGGGGCCGACTTCGTGTCGCTGCCCACGCGCGACCTCGCGGCCGCGATGACGTTCTACGGCGAGACGCTTGGCCTGCCGC
>DASZCV010000220.1:0-3312 GCA_035942755.1 Thermoleophilaceae bacterium | reverse complement strand
ACGGCAGGCCGCCCGCCTCCGCCAACCCGGACCAGTCGCCGCCGGCGTCCGGGCAGCGGCCGCCGGGCAAGCCACCGGGGTGGCGCGTGGATCCTGCCCCCGACGGCCGCGGGGCGCCGAAGCAGAAGCCACCGATGATGCCCTTCAGCTGGCGGCGGTTCTTCACGGTGGTCGCCGTGCTGCTGTTCCTCAACTACGTGCTGGTGGCGATCTTCGCACCGCCCGAGGAGCGCAAGCGGGTGCCCTACACCCCGACGTTCATCGAGCAGGTGCGCGCCGGCAACGTGAAGGAGATCTCCTCTCGCGGCGAGACCCTCCAGGGGGACTTTCGCAAGGAGTACAAGGGCGCGGAGCACTTCGAGACAGAGGTGCCCACGTTCGCCGACACGGACCAGCTCTCGAAGCTGCTGCAAGAGAAGGACGTCACCGTGAACGCCAAGCCGCCGTCCGAGCGCTCGTTCCTGCAGACGCTGATCTTCTCCTTCGGGCCGACCCTGCTGCTCGTGGGCATCTTCATCTTCCTCTTCCGGCGGGCGGCCCAGCAGGCCGGCGGGGGAGGGATGCTCGGCCAGTTCGGCCGCTCGAAGGCGCGCCTGGCAGAGGCCTCCGAGCAGCGAGTGACCTTCGAGGACGTGGCGGGCATCGACGAGGCCAAGAGCGAGCTCACGGAGATCGTGGCGTTCCTCACCGAGCCCGAGCGCTTCATGAAGGTCGGTGCGAGGATGCCACGCGGGGTGCTGCTGTCGGGCCCGCCGGGCACGGGCAAGACGCTGCTCGCGAAGGCCATCGCGGGCGAGGCGGGCGTGCCCTTCTTCTCCCTCTCGGCCTCAGAGTTCATCGAGGCGATCGTGGGCGTGGGGGCCTCCCGCGTGCGCGATCTCTTCCAGCAGGCCAAGGACGCCGCCCCGGCCATCATCTTCGTCGACGAGCTCGACGCCATCGGGCGCTCTCGCTCCGGCGGAGGCGGGTTCACCAGCGGCGGGCACGACGAGCGCGAGCAGACGCTCAACCAGATCCTCACGGAGATGGACGGCTTCGACACCACCGACGGCGTCGTGGTGCTGGCCGCCACCAACCGCCCGGAGATCCTCGACCCTGCGCTGCTGCGCCCGGGGCGCTTCGACCGCCGCGTGGTGGTGCAGCCACCGGACAAGGTCGGCAGACGCAAGATCCTCGAGGTGCACACCCGCTCGGTGCCACTGGACGAGGAGGTCGATCTCGAGGGCCTTGCGGCCACCACCGTCGGCATGGTCGGCGCGGACCTGGCCAACATCGTGAACGAGGCCGCGCTGCTCGCCGCCCTGCGCGAGCACTCGACCGTGAAGATGGAGGACTTCACGGACGCGATCGAGAAGGTCGTGCTCGGCGCCGCGCGCAAAGTGGTGCAGACCGAGGAGGACCGGAAGCGGATCGCCTACCACGAGTCGGGCCATGCGATCGTCGGGATGCTCACGCCGGGCGCGGACCCCGTACGCAAGGTGTCGATCATCCCGCGCGGCCAGGCGCTCGGGGTCACGGTGTCGGCCCCCGAGCTCGACCGCTTCAACTACGAGGAGCGCTACCTGCTGGGCAAGATCAAGGTGGCGTGTGGCGGTCGAGTGGCGGAGGAGGTGGTCTTCGGAGACGTCACCACCGGCGCCGAGTCCGACATCCAGCAGGTCACGCAGATCGCGCGGGGGATGGTGGCGCGGTGGGGGATGAGCGAGGAGATCGGCTTCGTGGCCGTCCAACCGGCCGAGGGTCAGGGGCCCCTCCTGCCCGGGGTGTCCGAGACCTCGCAGGCCACCCACGAGCTCGTGGACCGGGAGGTGCGCCGGATCGCCGAGGAGGCGCTGGAGGACGTGCGCCACATGCTCGAGCGCGAGCGGTGGCGCCTGGACTCGCTCGTCGAGGCGCTCCTGCGGGAGGAGACGCTCGACGAGGCGGAGGCCTACGCGGCCGCGGGCATCGACCGGATGCCGGCGCCGGTTTGATGCCTCCCTCGCGATGCGGGGTCTGATCGACGGCGCCCTGGCCGAGGACCTCGGCGCGGGGGACCTCACGTCACAGGCGGTGGTGCCGCCGGGCTCGAGGGCGCAGGGATCGATCGTCCAGAAGGCGCCCGGCATGATCGCGGGGATGGATGTGGCCAGAGCGGTCTTCGAGCGTGTGGACACCACCATCGCCTTCGAAGCCGTCGCGCCCGAGGGGCGCTGGCGGGAGGGGGGCACGGTGGCGGAGCTCTCCGGGCCGACGGCGAGCATCCTCGCGGCGGAGCGCACCGCTATCAACTTCCTCGGCCTGCTCTCGGGCGTGGCCACCCTGACGGCCCGCTACGTGTCGGCGGTGAAGGGCACGGGCGTGACCATCCTCGACACGCGCAAGACGATCCCGGGCTTGCGGGCCCTGCAGAAGGAGGCCGTGGTCACCGGAGGTGGAGGCTCACACCGCGCGGGCCTGTACGACGCGATTCTCGTGAAGGAGAACCACGCGCGAGCCGCGGGCGGCGTGGGGGAGGCGGCGCGGCTGGCCCTCGCGGCGGTCGCCGATCACGTGCTGGTCGAGGTGGAGGTGGAGACCCTGGCCGAGCTCGACGAGGCGCTCGACGCCGGCATCACGCGCGTGCTGCTGGACAACATGAGCCTCGCCGACCAGCGCGCCGCGGTCGCGCGCGCCGGAGGGCGCGCCCAGCTCGAGGCGTCGGGCGGCATCACGCTCGACACCGTGCGGCAGGTGGCGGCGACGGGTGTGGACTTCATCTCCGTCGGCGCGCTCACCCATTCCGCCCCGGCGCTCGACCTGTCGCTCGTGATCGAATCCCTTTAGCCGGTGGTGTGTCACTGACCCACCCTGTAGCCGCAGCGCTACAATTTATGAAGCGCTCGTCCGTTTCCATGGGGCGGGCTTCATTTCGACACCGAGAGAGGTTCGAAACATGCCGGTCCAGACCACGCCCCAGGCGGGGCACGCGCCAGCACACCTCGAGCTGGAGAACCTCCCTGCCCTGAAGCGAGAGGTCCGCCAGCTCGCCGAGCAGCGGGACGCGGTGATCCTCGCCCACAACTACCAGGTGCCGGAGATCCAGGACGTGGCCCACGTCGTGGGCGACTCGCTGGCTCTGTCCCGCCAGGCGGCGGCCGCCGGCGCTCAGACGATCGCCTTCTGTGGCGTGCACTTCATGGCGGAGACCGCGTCCATCCTCTGTCCCGAAAAGACGGTGCTGCTGCCCGACCTGGACGCCGGCTGCTCGCTTGCCGACTCGATCACCGCGGGCGAGCTGCGCGCCTGGAAGGCCGCCAATCCGGGGGCCATCGTGGTGATGTACGTGAACAC
>DASZCV010000219.1:0-3659 GCA_035942755.1 Thermoleophilaceae bacterium | reverse complement strand
TCGTCGGACTCCCCGTTGCACCCGGCGATCAGCAGGGCCGCCACGAGGGCGCCCCCGATCCCGAGGCGACCGGATGCCACGCGTGTGCTTGGCATCAGGTGCCCGACGCCCAGTCGTCCGCAGGCAACCGGAGCGTGAAAGCAGTGCCCACCGACCGCGCCTCCGTGCGTATGTCGCCGTCCATGCGTTCGGCAAGCTCCACTGCGATCGCGAGCCCGAGGCCCGCGCCGCGGGTGTTGTCCCCGGTGGTGAAGCGCTCGAACACCTGCGTCTCGGCCGGCAGCCCCGGTCCGTCGTCGGCCACCGTGAGCCTGGCGGTGCCGTTGCTGCGGCTGCTCGTCACGGTCACCTGGGTGCCCTCGGGGGTGTGGGTAAGGGCATTGTCGATCAGGATACGGATGATCTGGGCCACCCGCCCCCTGTCGCACCTGGCCTGGACTCCCGGCTCGGGAAGGCGCAGCTCGACCGCCGGCCGCGGAGGTGTCAGCACGGGCAGGAACTCGCTCGTCACGGCCCGGGCCACCTCCGACAGGTCCACCGGCTCGCGTTCGAGCTGCACCGAACCGGCGTCCAGGCGAGAGAGGTCGAGGAGGTCCACGGCCAGCTTCTGCAGGCGCTCCACCTGCTCGGCCATCGTGTCGATGAACTCCCGCCGAGTGGCCTCGTCGAGCTCCTCGTCGCGCAGCAGCTCGACGAACCCGCCGAGGGAGAAGATCGGCGTGCGCAGCTCATGGGAAGCCGTCGCCACGAAGTCCTTGCGCGCCACGTCCACCCGCCTCAGCTGCTGCTGCATCTCGTTGAAGGTGCGTGTGAGCTGGCCCAGCTCGTCCTCGGAGTCCACGGGGAGGGGCTCGATGAAGTTGCCGGCGGCCACCTGGTGCGCCCCGTCCTCGAGGCGCCTCACCCGCCGTGCCAGCGCCTGGGCCACCCCGTAGCCGCCGATCAACGCGAGCAGCAGCGCGGCGGCGGTTGCCAGAAGCAGCCTGTTGCGGATCAGGGAAACCGTGTCCGACACGTCCTCGAGGCTCTGGGAGTAGAGGGCGATCCAGTAGTTCTCACCGCGGAAGGAGAGCGGCTGGGCGACCTGCCCGAGCGCTTCCCCGCCGAGGACGCCCTGGCCGCGGGCGAGCGCCTCGGTGTCGGCCGCCCTCCTGGCGAGGCCGGGGTTCTGGGGCACCTCGCGCTCCTCGCGGGTGTCGGTGATCACGTAGAACGGCTCCTCGGAGCGGCTCTGCCGCGACTGCTGCACGCCGAGCAGCGTTATCCGCGCGCCTGCGCTGTCGGCGATCGAGCGCACGCGGCGGTCCAGCTCCTTCGCGGAGATGTCCTGACGGCCCATCAGACCCTCGAGCGCGCTCTCTGCCCCCTTGGCCACCCGCTCCAGGTCCGCGAGCTTGTGGGCCCTCAGGTTTGACTCGAGCTGTGGCACCACCGCCACGTACATCACGGTCAACGCGGTGGCCGTGATGCCCAGGAACAGGAGCGCAAGCTTGTTCCGCAGCGAGCGGAGGCGCGGGCGGCGCATCAGCGATCCCGGTAGCGGTAGCCGACCCCGCGCAGCGTGAGGATCAGCTCCGGATGCTTGGGGTCGCGCTCGAGCTTCTCGCGCAGATGACGGATGTGCACGTCCACCGTGCGCGGATCGCGGTAGGAGGCATCACCCCAGACACGCTCCAGTAGCACCATCCGGTTGTAGACGCGGCCCGGGTTTCGCGCGAGGGCAGCGAGGATCTCGAACTCGACGTAGGTGAGCTGGGCCGGCACGCCGGCGAGGCTCACGGTGCGCTTGTCGAAGTCGATCCGCAGGTCACCGTCCTCGAGAGGCTCCTCTCCCGGGTCGTCGGCGCGGGCGTGCTCGGCACGCCGAAGCACGGCCTTCACCCGGCTGCGGAACTCGCGCACGGAGAATGGCTTGGTGATGTAGTCGTCGGCGCCCAGCTCCAGGCCGAGCACCTTGTCGATCTCCTCCGCACGGGCCGTGAGCATGATGATCGGCACCGAGCTCTTCGCCCGCACGCGCCGGCAGACCTCGAAGCCGTCGAGACCCGGAAGCATCAGGTCGAGGACGACGAGGTCGATGTTGTTCTCCCGCAGCTTCTCCAGTGCCTCGTGACCGTCGAGGGCGGGGACGACCTCGTAGCCATCCTTCCTCAGGGGGAAGGCCAGCAGCTTCTGCAGCGACTGCTCGTCGTCGACCAGGAGGATGCGGGGTGTGAGCTGTGCCATATGCGCCCGGCGCGCCGGGTCACGCCTCCTTGAGATTGTAGGTTGACGCTCGTGCGGAGCCGGCGAGTGTGATCGAGCCACGGATCTACCGGGCGGCCTTCGTGCCGGCGATCTTCGCCTTCATCCTCGTGATGTTCTCGATCGAGAGCCGCCCGCGGCCGCTGGCGCAGGGCCTCGCCGCGGACGTGCTCTTCGACGGTCGCCAGGCACAGGCGGCAGCGCGCCAGATCGTGGCCGGCGACCGCGATCGGCGTGCGGGAACGCCGGGCGACCTCGCCCTCGCGGCCAGTGTGCGGCGCACGTTCGCCGGTCGGGGGTTCGCCGTCGAGGTGGATCGGTTCGAGCGCGACGGCAAGGACCTCGTGAACGTGATCGGCCGCCGCCCCGGAAGGTCGCGCCGCCAGGTGGTGGTGGTTGCAGCGCGGGACGCCACGGGCGTTCCCGACGCGGCCGGCAGTGCAGGCGACACGGCGGCGCTCATCGAGCTGTCGCGGGTGTTCGAAGGACGACCATCGCGCAAGACGCTGGTGCTGGCCTCGGTGGACGGCTCGACGCTCGGGCACGTGGGTGCCCGGCGGCTGGTTGGCAAGCTCGAGGACCCGCAGCTGGTGGACGGCGTGCTCGTGATCTCGAGCCTCGGCGCGCGTCGCTCGGAGGCGGCGTCGGTGGTGTCGTGGTCCAACGACGCCACGCGCGCGGGGATCGGCCTCGAGCGCACCGTCTCCGACTCGGTCCGGCAGGAGTTGTCCCGCCCTCTCGCGGGCGCCAGACCGGCTGGTCAGATCGCCCGGTTGGCGTTCCCGATCGGAGTAGGCGCGCAAGGGGTGTTGCTCGACTCCGGACACGATGCCGTGCGGATATCGGGCGACGGTGAGGTTCCCGACACGGCCCGATCGGAGCCCGATGCGGTGGACGAAGACCGGCTCGGCGGCCTCGGGCGCGCGACGCTGCGCTCGGTGACGGCCCTCGACCAGGGCCCCCGGCCCGAACACGGCCCCGCCACCTATGTCACGGTGGTGAGCCAGGTGGTGCCCGGCTGGGGGCTGTCCCTGCTCGGACTGACGCTGATCCTGCCGGCCCTCGTCGGTGCCGTAGATGCGTTCGCGAGGGCGCGCCGGCGCCGCCGCGCCGTCACCCCCTGGCTCACCTGGCTGGGAGCTGGTGTGCTCGCGTTCATGCTCGGCTTGGCCGTTTCCTACCTGCTTGCGCTACTGGGGGCGGTCCCGGGCCCGCCGGCGGCCCCCGTTGCGCCTGACCTCTACCCGCTCGACCTTGCCGCCGGCGCGGTGCTGGCCGTGGCGGCGCTCGTGGTGGCGCTCGGCTGGGTCGCGCTCAGGTCCCTCGCCACCGGTGCAGACCCTGCGCTCCAGGATCGTGCCGATCCCGCGGCCGCCGTGGCCGTTGCGCTCGTGCTCAGCCTCACGACGCTCGCG
>DASZCV010000218.1:0-4778 GCA_035942755.1 Thermoleophilaceae bacterium | reverse complement strand
GACGACTGCCTTCTGGAGCTACTCGGCGGTGACGATCGTCTTGATCGACGCCGTCACGCCGTCCGCCACCTCCACGGTGACCATGTGCGTGCCGGTGGTCTTGATCGGCTCCTCGAGCTGGACCCGACGCTTGTCGAGCTTGAGGCCGCGGGCCTGGCGCACGGCGTCCACGACCTGCTGGGCCGTGACCGATCCGAACAGCCTGCCGTCGCCCCCGGCCTTGTGCGAGATCGTGAGGACGGTCTTGCGCAGCAGCGCGGCGTTCTCCTCGGCGCGCTCGGCCTGCAACCGCAGCGCCCGCTCCGCTGCCTCCTGCCGGCGTCTGGCCTCGGCGATCGAGGCCGCCGTGGCGGGCTGTGCGAGCTTGCGGGGAACGAGGAAGTTGCGCAGGTAGCCGTCCGAGACGTCCACCACCTCGCCGCGCTCTCCGAGCGGCTCCACGGACTGGAGCAGGATCGCCTGTGCCATCAGGCGGTCCTCCGTCTGCGCGTGGGGCAACGACGGGTTGTCTTCCGGGGCCGCATGAAGTCGGCAATGCTAGCGCCTCCCCTTCACTGCCGGCCGCCGCTCGGGCGGCCGGGAATGCTCGATGGGGCTAGAACGGGATGTCGTCGTCCGAGGACCCGCCGCCGGGCGCGGCCGGCTGGAAGTCCGCAGTGTCGGCCGGCACGTCGCTCTGGGGGGTGAACCGCGAGCCGTTCTCCTCCCCTCCCTCGCGCCCGCCGAGGAACTGGACGGAGTCGGCGACGATGTCGATGCTCTGCCGCTTGCCGGAGCCATCCTTGGCCTCCCACTCGCGCCACTCCAGGCGCCCGTCGATCGCGACCGGACGGCCCTTCGAGAGGTACTGGGCGCAGTTCTCTCCCTGAGCGCCCCAGACGGTGACGTCGAAGAAGTTCGGCTTGTCGACCCACTGGCCGGAGGCGTCCTTGCGGCGCGTGTTGCAGGCCACCCGCAGGCCGCACACGGAGGTGCCGCTGGGTGTGCTGCGAAGCTCGGGGTCGCGTGTCAGGTTGCCGGTGAGGACGACCCGGTTGATGTTCGTGGCTGCCATCTGGAAGGACTCCTTCTGCTCTCTCGGAAGTGGGTGGGGCTCGACGGTCGAGGTTACAAAGGCGGTCGGCGGGGATGGGCCCCCTCTGACGCATCGACCCCCCTCTTTGCGTCAACTGTCGCGCAGCCGTCACACGCCCGCGTCACCTGTGCGAACGCCGATCACGCACGCCCAGTGGCGGCGGTCGACGCGGGTCGTGAAGCCAAGCGCCCGCAGGTCGCGCTCGCATTGGGCCGTGGAGTAGGGCTCGTGCACCTCCACGGTGATCGCCCGGACCCGGGCGGCCCATTCCGTTCCCGTCCGCAGCAGCTCCCGCTCGGCTCCCTCGATGTCCACCTTGGCGAAGTCCACCACCGCGCCGGGCCCCGAGCGCGCCAGCAGCGTCGCGGGGGAGATCGCGGGGGCCGTCGCCACCCCCGCGGCCCCCTCCGGCACGTCGGCCACGTGGTGGCCAGACGTGCCGCCCGCCAAGCGGTGGTAGCGGATCTCGCCATCCTCCGGCCAGACGCCGGCCTGCACGATCTCGCACCGATCGGACCACGGCTGGACGTTCGCGCGCGCCAGCTCCGCGTTCTCACGATCGATCTCCACTCCGAGGATCCGGGCAGCGGGAAAGCGCACGGCCAGGTCGGCCATGGTGAGGCCGACGTTCGCGCCGAGGTCCCAGATCAGGAAGGGCTCACCCACCTCGGGCGGGGGGAGGTGGTAGCGCCCGGCGAACGTTCCCCAGACGGTGTCGGCATCGGAGGTGCTCGGCCGCAGGAGCACCTCGCGCCCTTCGAGCGGCCGCAGGCGTACACGCACGGCCCGGCCCCGCGCGCCCTCGTGGCGACGGATGGAGCGCAGGTGCAGGAAGGTGAGGAAGCTCCGCGGTCCGGCCGTCACCCGGACGGCCACGAAGCCCAGCCGCAGGATGTCCTGCACCGGTGGAGGCAGCCTGGCCAGCGCGCGCGCCATCCGGTCCCGCCGCGCGCCGGAGCGACCCGACGACGGCCCGGCGCGGCGCCGGCGAGCCCCACCGGGGCCCGGCGTCACTCCGCCGTGGCGTCGGCCGGCTCGGGCGGTGCGTCGGCTGCCGCGCGTGCGGCCACCCGCCCGTCTGGCTCGTCATCGCGCCGGAGGGACGCGGGGTCCGGGCTCGGAGGCGGAGGCGGAGAGCTCGAGTCCTGGCGGATGATGCGGTAGCGCAGCACGCCGTCCGTGATCTTCAGGCTGTGATTCAGCCGATCGAGCAGGGAGCTCTCCCCTTCGAACTGGTAGAGGTGGTAGGCCGCCTCGGGACGGTGATCGATCTCGAAGGTGGTTCGCCGCACGCCCCAGTCGTGGGCGCTCACGATCGTCCCGCCGGAGCCGAGCAGGGACTCCACCTCGGCGATGATCTCGCGCTGGCGCTCTTCCGGCGCGCTCGAGTCGATCAGCAGCATCAGGTCATAAAGGCGTTGCATAGGCCGCGGCACGATAGCAGCGAGGGGGTGAGTTCCCGGGTGGTGCGGCTTCAACGGGCGTGGCACGGCGAGCAGCACGGAGACCGCGCGGCCTTCTTCAACGGGTGCGCTGGGGAAACGTGGCCCGATTGGCCGCGCCTCTGGCTGCCGGCCTGCTCATCTTCGTGGGCCCGGGCGGATGTGAGCGCCGCCCCGCCGCCCCGCCCGCGGGGCGCCTCGATCTGCAGGTGCCCCAGAGGCCGGAGGACCGCGCCGATGAGCCATCTGTCGCGCCGCCGCGAGCAAAGGGAAAGCCCGCAGGCGCCGAGACGCCTCGCGGGGGCCGGCACCCTCGGCGGCGCTCCCGCCCGCGGCGCCCGCGGGCGCACGGACGCTCCTCGCGTGAAGGGTGGCTCCCCACTCGCCGCGGGCGGGCCTTCGCGCGGAGCGGCCAACCGCCGTCACGGCCCGCCGCCCGAATGGCGCCACCAGTGCCCGCAACGCCGCCTGCCCCGCACCCCGGGCACCCTCCTAGCGGGGGAGGTCGGTCGCGCACGCTCACCCCTCCACGCGCTCTTGTGCCGTCGCCACCGAGCGGGGAGTTCACCCCGGACCCCGGCTAGGAAGCCGAGCTCTCGCGGCTGCGCTTCTCCTCGATGTCGGTGAGCTGGTCGTCGACCCAGTCGCCCGGGTCCCTCGCGGTGACCACGCGCTTCAGTCCCTGCGCCCTCCGGGAGCGCTCGTCGGCAGGCATCGTGAGCGATCGGTGGATGGCGTCCGCCTGCTCCTGGACATCGAAGGGGTTCACCGACACCGCGAACTCGGCGAGCTCCTCGTGGGCGCCCGTGTTCTCGCTCAGCAGGGACACGCCGTCGCGCTCGTTCACGAGCGGACCCTCCTTGGCTATCAGGTTCATCCCGTCGAACATCGCGTTCACCATCAACAGGTCGTAGTGCTTGTAGGCAGCGATCGCCTCGTCGAGGTTCTCGCGCAGGCGCAGGTCGATCGGCATCCAGTCGGTGGTGCCGTGGCGGTGGTTGATCACGGCCACGAGCGCCTCGATGCGTTCGAGGTACTCGGCGTACTGCGCCACGTCCTGCCGCGACGGGATCAGATGCGCGATGAAGGTGACACGCTCGCTGAACTCGGGGTGCTGGTCGAGGAACATGTCGAACGCCGTGAATCCGCGGAGGATGTTCTTCGAGAGGTCCGCCCGATCCACGCGCAGGATCAGGTGCTCGCGCCGGCGGCGCAGGATCTCCTTCTCGTACTCGTGCACCGCCTCGCGCTGGGCGTTGCGCTCGAAGGTCTCGGCCGAGATCGGCAGCGGGTAGGCGCGCACCCAGACCTCGCGTCCCTCGAAGTGGACGATGCCCGCCTCCTCGTCCACCTCCAGATCGAACAGCTCGCGGCAGCACAGGAGGAAGTTGCGCCGGTAGGCGCGGGTGTGGAACGCGACGATGTCGTTCGAGAGGATCCCCTGGTAGATGTCCTCGCGCATGGGGCGCGGCAACACGCGCCAGGCGTCGGGCTGGGTCCACGGGATGTGCACGAAGTGGTGCAGGAAGACGTCCGGCCGCGCCTCGCGGATGAACCTGGGGGCGACGTAGAGGTGGTAGTCGTGGAGCATGACCACGGCGCCCTCCTCGCCTTCGATCTCCTCGAGCACCGCTTCGGCCAGGTCCCTGTTGACCACGCGATAGCCGTCTTGGTAGGCATCCACCTCCCACGCGCGGATGTCCGGCGAATTCGAGAGGTCCCACAGGTAGTGCTGGATGAACCACAGCATCGGGTTGGCCACGACGCTGTAGAAGCGGTCGTAGGCCTCGGACTCGGACTCCACGAGGCGGATCCTGTAGGTGACCCCCTCGAGCTCGCACTCAAAGCTGCGACCGCCGTGCTCGGCCATCGCCTCCGCGTCCTCGTCTGACAGGGTCGAGGCGATCCAGAGCGCGTCCCGGTGGTGCACCAGCCCCGTGAGCGCGGTCACGAGTCCGCCGCCGCCGCGCTGGGGCTCGAACTTGCCGTCCTCGTTCTGCGTGAACGTGGCCGGGCCGCGGTTCGAGACGAGCACCAGCTGGGTTTCGCTGTTGCTCATGCCGTCGACCGGAAGATGCGCAGCCAGTCGCGCAGGAGGCGCGGCGTGAGGAACTTGCGGCGTACCTGCTCCTTGCCGGCGCGCCCCAGCCGCTTGCCGAGGTCGGGGTCCTGGAGAATGGCCACGGAGCGCTGTGCGCACTCCTCGGCGGAGGACACCAGGTAGCCGCTCTCACCGTCCTTCACCTGCAGCGGGATCCCGC
>DASZCV010000217.1:0-8258 GCA_035942755.1 Thermoleophilaceae bacterium | reverse complement strand
CGTCCCTACAGGCGAGGCCGTGGGGCGAGCGCCGCGGGGGGCTCCGGGGGCGCGAGCCCCCGGCCTACTCCGGTGGGCCCAGCGGCTCTTCGGCGCTTCCCTGGACCCCGCCCTGTATGACGCCGCCCACCGCCCAGTCGGACTTGGCCGAGTCGACGAAGCGGATCCACACCTGCTCGGGCGCTGTCCCTCCGAACTCTGAGAGCAGCGCTGTCAGCCCTTCGGCGATCTGCCTCTTCTGCTCGGCGGACCGGCCCTCGTACCACTCGATGGTGACGACGGGCATGGAGCTTCGGCTATGCCGCCAGGGCCGGCTCGAGCTCCTGCACGAGACGGTGCTTGGGCAGTGCGCCGACGATCTGGTGTGCCACCTCGCCGTTCTTGAAGAGCAGCATGGTGGGTATCGACATGACGCTGTACTTCGCGGCCGTCTCGGGGTTCTCGTCCACGTTCAGCTTCACGATCCGGACGTCGTCACGCTCGCTGTCGAGCTCCTCGAGTGCTGGGGCGATCACGCGGCACGGCCCGCACCAGGGGGCCCAGAAGTCGACGAGTACCGCGTCGGCGGACTCGAGCACTTCGGCCTGGAAGTTGTCGTCCGTTACCTCGATGAGTGCTCCGGCCACGTTCGGCTCCTTGTCGGCGTTTCAATGCTTCAGAAAGTATAGCGTCCCCGCAGGGGGGAAAGCGCCTTCAGCAGCCTACCCGGAGCGGCCTTCAATCAAGCGCCGCGCTCCATCCGGCCAGGCCGCGCGTCCGGTGCGCCGAGCGCGTGCGCCGTCGACAGCGCGTGCAGACCGGAGGCGGCTCAGCGCACGCGAAAGCGCATACCGGGGACCTTCCAGAAGGCCTCGACCGCTATGCGCGCCGACATCTTCGACGCACCCACCCGGCGATCGCGGAAGAGGATGGGCAACTCGAGCACACGGAACCCGGCCCGGATCGTGCGGTAGGTCATCTCGATCTGGAAACCGTAGCCGTCCGTGCCCACCGAGCCGAGATCGAGGGTCTCGAGCACCTCCCGCCGGAAGCACTTGAAGCCCCCGGTCAGGTCGTTGACGGGGACCCCGAGCATGACGCGGGCGTACAGGGATCCGCCCCGGCTTATGAGGCGCCGGGCGATGCCCCAGTCGGTCACCCCCCCGCCGTCCACGTACCTCGACCCGAGCACGAGATCGGCGCCGGCGGCGGCGTACACCAGCCGCGGAAGGTCCGCGGGGTCGTGCGAGAAGTCGGAGTCCATCTCCAGCAGCAGCTCCGCCCCGGCGCCGAGGGCGTAGGAGAAACCCGCCAAATATGCAGGGCCGATGCCCTCCTTGCGCTCACGGTGGAGCACCTCGACGCGCTCGAGATCCGCGGCCAGGCGGTCCGCGATCTGACCGGTGCCGTCGGGAGATCCGTCGTCCACCACGAGCACGCGGTGTGACATGCCGGTCGACTCGAGCTGGGGCAACGCGGCGCGAACGATCGCTTCGATGTTCTCGGCCTCGTTGTAGGTGGGTAGCACGAGCCAGGCGCCGGACATGGGCGCGTACCCTAGTCACGGCTTGTCACGGACTCTCAAGAACGCAGAGATCGCCGCCGCCTTCGAGGAGCTCGCCACCCTCCTCGAGCTGGACGGCGCGGTGGTCTACCGGGTGCTCGCCTATCGCAACGCGGCCAAGTCGATCCGCGAGTCCGGCGTGTCGGTGGCCGCGATGGCCGCCCAGGGGCGAGCAGAGGAGCTTGCCGGGATCGGCAAGACGATTGCGGAGAAGATCCAGGCGCTCGTCGATACCGGCGGCATACCGGCGGCCGAGAAGCTCAAGCTGAAGATCCCACCAGGCCTCGTGGAGCTCACTCACATCCCCGGCCTTGGGCCAAAGCGCACGCGCCTGCTCCACCAGGAGCTCGGGATCGAATCGCTCGAGGACCTGCGCCGCGCCGCTGAGGCCGGCCGCTTGCGGGACGTGCCGGGCTTCGGCGCCAAGGCGGAGGGCAACGTGCTGACGGCGCTGGCCGCCGGCGTCGAGGAGGAGGACCCGGCGGGGCGACCGGCCACCCGGACGCTCCTCTCCCACGCGCTCGGCATCGGGCTCGAGGTGATCGAGGGGCTGCGCCACCACGACGCCTCGCTGCGTGTCGAGCTGGCGGGCAGCGCGCGGCGGTGGACGGAGACCTGCAAGGACCTGGACGTCGTTGCCGCGGCCGGGGACCCGCCGGCGCTCGTGAGGGCGTTCGCCGCCCTCCCGGCGATCGACGAGGTCACCAGCTCGAGCGACGCCGGCGCCAGGGCGCTCACCCACCACGGCATCCCGGTCGACCTGCGCATCGTGCCCGCGGAGAGCTTCGGCAACCTCCTGCAGCACTTCACCGGCTCCGGACGCCACAACGAGGCACTCCGCCAGGGCGCGGTCAAGCGCGGGCTGCACGTGAGCGAGTACGGGGTCACCGACAGCTCGACCGGCGCCACCCACACGTGTCAGAGGGAGGAGGAGGTGTACGAGTTGCTCGGTTTGGCCTACATCCCGCCGGAGCTGCGCGAGGATCGCGGTGAGCTGGAGGCCGCTCGCGAGGGAGCGTTGCCCGAGCTGGTGCGCCTGGAGGACCTCCGGGGGGACCTGCACTGCCACACCACCGCCTCGGACGGCCGCCAGTCGATCGTCGAGATGGCAGAGGCGGCACGGGAGAGGGGATATGAGTACCTGGCCGTGACCGATCACTCCGCCAGCCACGGCTTCGGCAACCACGTGTCACCTGATGACCTGAAGCGCCAGCTGGAGCTCGTGGCCGAGGCCGACGATGCGATCGAGGGCCTCCGGGTGCTGGCCGGAAGCGAGGTGAACATCCTGCCCGACGGGTCGCTCGACTATGACGACGAGCTGCTGTCGGAGCTCAGCTGGATCGTGGCCAGCGTGCATACCTCCTTCGGCATGTCCGAGAGGGAGATGACCGATCGCATGGTCACCGCCATGACGCATCCGCTGGTCGATGCGATCGGCCACCCCACGGGGCGCCTGATCGGCCGCCGCGAGGGCTACGACCTCGACATCGACCGCGTTATCGAGGCGGCGGCGGAGACCGGCACGTTCCTCGAGATCAACTCCAACCCCAACCGCCGTGATCTCTCGGACGTGTACGCCCGTGCCGCGGCCGCGGCCGGGGTCACGGTCGTGATCGACTCGGACGCGCATGGAGTCGAGACCCTGGCCAACATGCGCTACGGGATCGCCACAGCAAGACGGGCATGGCTGACCGCGGCCGACGTGGCCAACACGCGACCGTGGGCAGAGCTCGACCGGCTGCGAAAGCGCGGCCGACCCTAGATGGTTGATTCCTCATTCCCGCACCCACGGATGACCCGCCATACCCGCGCTGGATCGCCACCCGCGTCCGCGCAGGTACTACCGGTATCTGCTTCGGCCGCGTGCGGCGCCCAGCTTGGTCTGGCAGGCCCCCGCCGGCACGCGAATTCGGAATCAACCATCTACGGGAGGGGCGCCGTGGCCTCCGGCACGGGCTCGACCTTGCGCAAGCCCGGCGTCCGGATCAGCTTGGGCGCCCCGAAGGGCGAGCCGCGGTCCACATAGAAGCGAGCGCCGTCGCGATCCTCGATCGCCTGGACACCGCCCGCCTGCTTGCGCCAGGTGAGCGCGATCCCGATCGCGTACCCGGCGGCGATCGCGGGCACCTGCGCGAACAGGAAGGCCGCGGCGCCGGAGAGCACGGTCAGGACCGCCAGCGGCCACAGGCGGTTGAAGATGATCGCCCCGGGCTCGATCTCAGGCAGCGTGTTGGTGCTGCGGGCGCCCGCCAGCAGGCGCGCGATCCCCGGGGTGGGCTCCATCCGCCGTCCGAGCCACAGCCCGGCCACGACGGCGATCGTCCACCAGCCGACTGCGACGAGGATCAGCGCCCGATCCTCGTCGGCGGTCGCACGGGCGATCGCGACGGTGGCGAGCACCGTGCCGGAGCCGCCGAAGAGCAGGACCGAGACCCGAAGGAAGTCGGTGAACCTCACTTCACCAGCGCGAGGAGCACGTCCCTGAAGCCAGACACGCCGTCCACCACGAGGTCGGCCCGGTCCACGATCGCCCGCGGCCCCTCGGTGGAGCGCACGCCCACGCACACCGCGGCGTCCAGGTCTCCACTCGCCACGAGCGACTGGAGCGCGTCGAAGGCGTCGAGGTCGGTCACGTCGTCGCCGCCGTAGAGCGCGCTTCGCACACCGGAGGACTGCAACATCCGCGTGACCCCTTGGCCCTTGTCCACGGGCACCGGGGGACGGATCTCGAGCACCTTGCGCCCCCAGTGGATCTCGAGCTCGGCCTCTTGGGCCTCCTGGGCCACGTTCTGGAGCCACTGCTCGGCGGCCGCCTCATCGGGCACATCGCGCCAGTGAAAGGCCTTGATCGGCCCCTTGTCCTCGATCCGGATCCTCAGCAGCTTGAGGTCGCGATCCTCCTGCTGGGCCTCCACGAACTCGCGCACCCGGCCCTCCCACCTCACGAAGGCGTCGAGGAACTGCGGCGTCGAGGACCCCGGCTCGAGCAGCTCGGCGCCGTGGGATCCCACGTAGGCCACGCCCCCCACCCCGACGAGCCTGCGCGCCTCGGCGGCCGGGCGCCCCGAGACGCATGCCACGCAGCCATAGGTTCGCCCGAGCTTGCTCAGCACGACCGATGCCTCCTCCGGCACCCGCGAGTCCTCGGGCCGGTTGACGATGGGCGCGAGGGTGCCGTCGATGTCGCAGAACACGGCCGCCCGCGAGGGCTCGGCGGTCAGCGGGAGGAGGCTCTCGGCCAGAGTTTCGGCCGTGGGATCGGACACCCCGCGTAGTATGCCTCGGGATGTCGTCAAGGCTCGTCCGGCTCGCCGTGATCGCGACGGTGGCGGGCGCGTTCAGCGGGCTCTTCGGGGTGGGCGGGGGTACGATCATCGTGCCGCTCCTGATCCTGTGGCTCGGCTACGGAGAGCGCGAGGCAACGGGCACCTCGCTGGCCGCGATTGTGGGCATCGCCGCCCTCGGGGCGGCGGCCCACGGCGCCTATGGCAACGTCCACCCCGGGAAGGCGGTGCTCATCGCGCTACCCGCGGTCGCCGGGGTGGTGGCGGGCACGGCGTTGCAGCAGCGCATCCCGGAGCGAGCGGTCTCCGGCGCCTTTGCCGTGGTGTTGGTTGTCTCCGCGCTGGGGCTCGTGCTCTGATGGACCCCGTGGAGCTGCTCGCGGCGCTCGCGATCGGGCTGGCCGCCGGGCTCGCCGGGGGGATGATCGGCGTGGGCGGGGGAGTGCTCTTCGTGCCTGGGCTCGTGCTCTTCCTCGGTCTCGGTCAGCTGGACGCCCAGGCCACTTCGCTGCTGGCCGTGGTGCTGGTCGGGGCGGTGGGGGCCTGGCGCCAGGGCCGGTACGGGAACCTCAGGCTGCGCGACGGGGCGATCATCGGAGTGCTGTCGCCCATCGGCGTGCTGGCCGGCACGGTGGCGGCCAACCTGGCGAGCGAGCGGCTGCTGCAGCTCTCCTTCGCGGTGGTGCAGCTGGTCTTCGCCCTTCAGCTCGGCCGCCGGGCGCTGAGAGCCCCTTCGGGGGCTGATTAGCCATCGCGAGCCGTGAACGGGTAGATTCGCGCCGGTGACCATCCTGGAGGTCGAGACGCGCTCGGGTGAGCGGCACGCGCAGGTGATCCTGCGCGGCGAGCTCGACTTGTCGACCGTCGAGAAGGTGGAGGACGAGTTGCGTCGCGTGGAGGCCGGGGAGGAGAAGATCGTCGTGCTCGACCTGTCGGGGCTGTCGTTCCTTGACTCGACCGGTCTGCGCTTGATGGTGACCGCGGACCGGCGGGCACAGAAGGACGGCCGGCGGCTGGTGATCGTGAGGGGCCCGGAGACGGTGCACCGGGTCTTCACCATCACGCAGCTCGACGAGAAGCTCGAGATGGTGAACGACATCTCCGAGGTCGCGGGCTCCTGAGCGCGCCGCCGAGGCGTACCCTCTGTGAGGTGACTTCGGATGTCGTCAAGAACCCCGAGCTCCAGGCCCTGCTGCATCATGGGGAGGAGAAGGGGTGCATCAATCTCTCAGAGCTCGGCGAGCGCTCACAGGCGCTCGAGCTGTCCGAGGAGGAGATCGAGTCGCTGCACGAGCAGATCGAGCTGCGCGGGATCGAGATCTCCGACGACTGCGGGCGCAGCGCCGTGGAGACCGCCACGCCCCGGCCGGATGCGCTGGCCGGGGCCACTACCGATGCGCTCCAGCTGTTCCTCAACGAGCTTCGACGTTACCCCCTGCTGAGCGCCGCGGAGGAGGTCGAGCTGGCCAGGCGAATCGAGCAGGGCGACCTCGAGGCCAAGGAGCGGATGATCCATTCCAACCTGCGGCTCGTAGTCTCGATCGCCAAGAAGTATCAGGGCCAGGATCTGTCCTTGCTCGACCTGATCCAGGAGGGCATCTTCGGCCTGATCCGCGCCGCCGAGAAGTTCGACTACCGCAGGGGCTTCAAGTTCTCCACGTACGCCACCTTCTGGGTCCGGCAGGCCATCCAGCGCGGCCTGGCCAACAAGGCGCGGACCATCCGCATCCCGGTGCACATCGGTCAGCGCGAGCGCAAGATCATCCGCGCGGAGCGCGACCTCGGCGCCCGCCTCGGGCGCGAGCCCACGGACGCCGAGACCGCGGCGGAGGCCGAGCTTCCGATCGGCCAGGTCGAAGAGGTGCGCGCGGCGGCGCGCGCGGTGACGAGTCTCGACCGGGGCGTTGGCGATGATGGCGACACCAGCTTCGGCGACCTGCTTCCCAGCGAGGGGCCGGGCCCCGTCGAGGAGGTGGAGATCAGCCTTGCCGCGGAGGCACTGCGACAGACGATCTCCGAGCTGCCCGAGCCCGAGCGCAACGTGATCCGGCTGCGCTACGGGATCGACGGCGAGGAGCCCAGCCCGCTCCGCGAGACCGGCCGCCGGCTCGGCCTCTCCGCCGAGCGCGTTCGCCAGCTCGAGTCGCGGGCCCTCAAGCTCCTCGCCACCCACCGCGAGCTGGACGCGCTGCGGGACGCGGCTTAGTTTCGCGCGGTCGGGGTAGGCGGTCACCATGGCCAGGAAGATCCTTGCCCTCGTCTCGGAGCCCATCTCCGCAGAGGTGCTGAAGAACGCCGTGGGCGGCGAAGAGGCCGAGCAGGCCGAGGTGCTCGTGGTGGCTCCCGCCCTGAACGACAGCAAGATCCGCTTCTGGGCCTCCGACCCCGACGGCTCGATCGAGCGGGCGGAGGAGGTGGCCGAGGAGTCCGTCGAGCGCATGAACGAGGAGGGCGTGGACGCTGCCGGCGACACCGGCGAATCGGATCCGCTGCTGGCCCTGCAGGACGCGCTCGCCACCTTCGAGGCGGACGAGATCGTGCTCTGCACCCGGCCCGGCGGCGAGCTCAACTGGCTCGAGGACGGTGTCGTGGAGGAGGCCCGGGAGCGTTTCGAGCGCCCCGTCCGCCACATCGAGATCGACTGAGGCGGCCGTTCAGGCGGCGCGCTCGCCGACGTCGATCGTCGGCTCTGCCACGGAGGGCATCCGAACGCCTGGAGTTCGCGCCACGCAAGCTGCGAGCACCACCATCGGCGATCCCGGGGCAAAGCGCGCCGGGCGATCGTCGTACACGCCGGCCGCCACCTGGCGCTCGCGCAGCTCGAGGATCCCGAGCACCGTCGAACACACCTCGGCCTGCGGGGCGCCGTCGCCCACCTCGCAGGCGAGAGCGGCGAGGCCAAGAGCCTCGGCGGCCTCGAGACCGGTCAGCATCTGGCCGAGCGCCGTGACCAGAAAGGTGTGCACGCGGTCGAGCAGCGGGTCGCGGTCGAGCGATCCCGGCCCCGGAGCCGCCCCGGCGTCGGCTGCCTCCCTGCCGGAGAGAATGCGGTCGATCTGGCCGCCGAAGATCAGCCTGACCGCTTCCTGGCTCAGGCCCGCCTGGAGCGCGTAGCGCAGGTTCATGAAGGCCGCCAGGGCCGGAGTGGCGTAGGGCGCGTCGCTCGCGAACAGGATGTGGCGCGGAGGCACGAGGGCGTACAGTGCGAGCAGGTCGCTGGCCGACCACCAGGCGGTGTCGAAGAAGAGGTTGGGCTGATCGGCGGCTGCGCTCCAGATCCAGGCCAGGTCGCAGATCCCGGCGTGGGCCAGGATCAGGCGCACGCCGGGGTAGCGCCCGCAGATCTCGAGCGCGTGGCGGCCGAGCGCGGGAATCCCCCGGCCCGCATGCACCAGCACCGGCAGTTTGCGCTCGTGGGCAAGCGCGAACAC
>DASZCV010000216.1:0-7445 GCA_035942755.1 Thermoleophilaceae bacterium | reverse complement strand
GCTCCAGACCGCGTGCTCGACGCCGGTCAAGGATGGGATGGTCGTCCACACGCAGACCGAGCGGGTGCTCCAGGCCCAGCAGGCCGTCGTCGAGTTCCTGCTCATCAACCACCCGCTCGACTGCCCCGTCTGCGACAAGGGCGGCGAGTGCCCGCTGCAGGACATCTCGATGGGCTGGGGCGGCGGCCGCTCGCGCTTCGTCGAGCCCAAGCGCCACTTCCAGAAGCCGCTCGCGCTGTCGCCGCTCGTCCACATCGACCGCGAGCGCTGCATCCTCTGCTACCGCTGCGTGCGGTTCTCGCAGGAGATCGCCGAGGACTACCAGCTCGTGTTCCTCGAGCGCGCCGACCACACCTATGTGGGCACCCACGACGGCCGCCCCTACGTAGGGCCGTTCAGCGGGAACATCATCGAGCTCTGCCCCGTCGGTGCGCTCACCTCAACCGCCTACCGCTTCCGCGCCCGGCCCTGGGATGTCGAGAACTCGGGCTCGATCTGCACCTTCTGCCCGAGCCAGTGCAACGTGCACTACACGATCCGCGACGACGAGAAGGTGTTGCGGGCGCTGGCGCGCGAGAACCCCGAGGTGGACGACGGGTGGCTCTGCGACAAGGGCCGCTTCGGCTACCAGAGCTTTCATTCGCCCGAGCGCCTGAGGGCTCCGATGGTGCGCGAGGCAGGCGCGCTTCGCGAGGTCTCCTGGGAGCGCGCGCTCTCCGAGGCTGCGTCCGCGCTCGAGCGGGGCGGAGCAAGGTCCGCGGCGCTGGCGGGTGGAGCCACGAGCAACGAGGAGGGCTACCTGCTCCAGCACCTCATGCGAGAAGGGCTCGGCTCCCCGCACATGGACTCCCGCCCCGGAGGCGGGCTCGACCGCGAGCAGGCCCGTGTGCTCTCGCGCCCCGAGCTCAGCGCCCGCACGAGCGACATCGAGTACGCCGGGGCGGTGCTCGTGGTGGAGGCCGACCCGGTGGACGATGCGCCCATCATCGACCTGCGCGTGCGCAAGGCTGCCAGGCGCAACGGCACGCGGGTGGTCACCCTCACCAGCCGGCCCGGAGGGCTCGACGCCAACGCCAGCGCCAAGGTGCGCTTCTCGCCGGGCGCCGTGGAGGCTGCGCTGGTCGCGCTGGCTGCCGAGCTCGGCTCACCACGGGCGTCCGATGCGGCATCCGGCGACTCCGACTCCCCGAAGGAGGACGGCACGGAAGGCGGTCTGGCCGCGCGGGCCAAGGAGGCCGTGGCCACGGTGGCAGAGAAGGTGGGCGTGCAGGCGTTCGGGGGAAGCTCGCCGGCGGGCGGGCTCGACTCCCCTGCACTGGCCGAGCGGGCGGGCGCCGACCTCGAGGCGATCCGCGCCGCCGCCGAGGTGATGCGCGACGCAGAGGACATCGTGGTGCTCTGGGGCGAGCGTGTCTCCCACGGGGAGCGCGGCACGCAGGCGGTCGACGCGCTGCTGGCGGTGGCCGGGGCCCTTGGCGTGGCCGAGCGCGAGGAGTCCGGCCTGATCGAGATCCCCGCCGGCACGAACTCCCGCGGGCTGCGCGAGGTGGGTGTTCTGCCGGGACTCGGGCCGGGGCTCGAGGATGCACCCCAGAGCGGCATGGGCGCGGCGCAGATCGCCCGCGCTCTCGGTGGCGGCGAGCTCTCGACACTGCTGTTACTGCACGTGGACCCGCTCGAGAGCCATCCCGAGCGTCCCGTCTGGAAGCAGGCGCTGGCCGCTGCCGGTGAGGTGATCGCCTTCACCGACTTTCTCTCCCCCGGCCTGCAAGAGCACGCCACGGTGGTCTTCCCCGCGGAGACCGGCGCCGAGAAGGAAGGCACGATGACACACCCCGACGGGCGCCTGCAGCGCATACGCCAGGCGGTCGGGCACAGCGGCGGGGTACACGCGGACTGGAGCGTGCTCGCCGAGCTCTGCGCACGGGCAGGGGCCGGCCTCGAGCTGCCGACGGCGGCGACGGTCACGACTCGGTTGACGGACGCGGTGGCGTTCTACGGCGGGGCCACGCTCGAGGAGATCGGCGGTCGGGGCGTGCGCTGGCAGGATCGTGGCGCCGCCGCCGGGCTCCCGGCGGCCGAGATTCCCTCCGGCCCGCTCGAGGCGCCACCAGAGCGGGCCGACGGCCTCACGCTCGGCACCGCGGCCACGCTGTGGTCAGGTCACGTCACCCGCCATGCGCCGTCGCTCAGGTTCCTCTCACCGGTCCAGCGCGCGGAGCTCTCGCCCTCCGACGCCGAGCGCCTCGGCGTGAGCTCCGGTGACCAGGTCGAGGTGAGCGCCGGTGGCGAGCGGGTGCGCGCCTCCGTGGCGCTGCGCCAGGCGGTCCGCCCCGGCAGCGTCTTCCTCGTGGCGGGCACCGAGGAGGAGAACGCGACCGCGCTCATGAACGGCGCGCCGCGCACCGTCGAGGTCACCAAGGTATGACGCTGATGGGGGCGGACGGGCTGGTGGTGGAGACCACGCTCGTGCAGATCGTCAAGGCGCTCGTGATCTTCGGCTTCATCTTCTCCGTGGTGCCGATGCTCACCGTGCTCGAGCGCAAGCTGATCGGCCGCTTCCAGAGTCGCATCGGACCCAATCGCGTCGGTCCGCGGGGGATGATGCAACCGTTGGCCGATGCGCTGAAGCTGCTCTCGAAGGAGCAGTCCGCCCCCGCGACCGCGGTGCCGTGGATGATGGCGATATCCCCGGTGATCATCGTGGCCACGGCGGTCACAACGCTCGCGATCATCCCGTTCGGGCCCCCGGGCGCCTGGGGTGGGGACGTCGGCCTGTATGGCATAGACGTCGAGATCGGCCTCCTCTTCTTCTTTGCGTTCGGCTCGCTGGCCTTCTACGCCTTCGTGCTGGGCGGCTGGGCGTCGGGCTCGAAGTACTCGTTCCTCGGGGCGATGCGCTCGGCAGCACAGCTGATCTCCTACGAGGTGGCCATCGGCTTGTCGCTGCTGGGCGTGGCGATGACCGCGGGCTCGCTGTCGCTCGTGAAGATCGTGGAGGCCCAGGGCGACATGTGGTTCGTGATCCCGCAGTTCGTCGGCTTCCTCATCTTCATGGTGGCCGGCTTTGCCGAGACCGCCCGCGCGCCGTTCGACCTTCCCGAGTCCGATGCCGAGCTGGTTGCCGGCTATCACACCGAGTTCGGCGGGATGCGCTTCGGTTCGTTCCTGCTCGCGGAGTACATCGAGATCATCACCGTGTCCGGTGTGGCCACGGCGTGCTTCCTCGGGGGCTGGCACGGGCCGGGCCCGGAGGCGCTCGCGCCGCTCTGGGTGCTCCTGAAGATCTTCGCGCTGATCCTCTTCTTCATATGGATCCGCGCCACACTGCCCCGGCTGCGATACGACCAGCTGATGTCCTTCGGCTGGAAGATCCTCCTGCCCCTCGCGACCGTGAACGTCCTGATAACCGCGATCCTCCTGGTGGTCACCTGATGCCCGAGCCCTACGCACCCGCCGACGACGTCATCGCCGTCCAGAGAGGCCCCGAGCCGGGAGGCCTCGGCGGTGCCTACCGTGTTTTCGGCGCCACCCTGCGCGGGCTGCGCACCACGTTCGGCCGGCTTGCCGAGAAGCCCGCCACGGTGCAGTACCCCGAGGAGAAGACGCCGGTCTATCCCCGCTGGCGCGGCCGCCACAAGCTGCAGCGCTTCGAGGACAGCGGGCTCGAGAAGTGCGTGGGCTGCTCCCTGTGCGTGGCCGCCTGCCCGGCGGAGTGCATCCGCGTGGTGGCCGCCGAGAACACGCCCGACAACCAGGTGTCCGCCGGCGAGCGCTACGCCGCCGTGTACGAGATCAACATGACCCGCTGCATCTTCTGCGGGTACTGCGAGGTGGCCTGCCCGTTCGACGCGATCACCATGGGCCACGACTACGAGCTCGCCGACTACGAGCGCTCGGACCTCATCTTCACCAAGGAGATGCTGCTGGCCGATCCCATCGAGCGGACACCGCTGCGTCGCGAGGGCGAATGAACGCCGGGAGGGAACGCGAAGCATTCGGCGTCCCTGCCGAACCCTTCCCAGAACGCGAAGCATTCGGCGTCCCTGCCGAATCCTTCCCCACCTGATGCTGTTCGAGCAGCTCCTGTTCTTCGTGGCCGGATTGGGGGCGCTCGCCGGGGCACTCGGCGTGGTGCTGATCCGCAACCCGTTCTACTCGGTGCTCTCGCTCGTGGTGCACCTGATCTCGCTGGCCCTGCTGTTCCTGCTCCTGCGCGCCGAGTTCATCGCGGCCGCCCAGGTGGTGGTCTACGCGGGTGCGGTGATGGTGCTCTACGTGTTCGTGGTGGCCTACGTCGGCGGCTCGGACGAGCCCCTCGGACCCGAGGGGGGCGCGCTCGGAAGGATCGGCCCGCTCTTCGCGGGGGCGCTGTTCCTGGAGCTGGCAATCGCCGTTGTGGGCTCGTCGCTGAGCGCGCTCGACTCGACGGGTCCGGACGTCCCCGCCTCGTTCGGTTCCCCTGGCGAGATCGGCCGGTTGCTGCTCACGAAGTTCCTCGTGCCCTTCGAGGCGGCGTCCTTCCTGCTGCTGGTGGCCGCGGTGGGCGCCGTGGTGCTGGCGCGCAAGCGGCGCGGCCTGGAGGACCCCGACGACGGCGTCCCCACGCTCTCGGTGGCCGACGTCCTGCGTCAGGAAGGGGCTCGATAGTGGTCCGTCCGACAAGTTCGCGCGTGGGAAATCGGAGGAGGGACCCGTAAGTGGACATCACCTGGTTCGTGGTCCTGTCCGCGCTGATCTTCGCCATCGGCGCCGCCGGCGTGCTCACCCGCCGCAGCCCGCTCGTGGTGCTGCTCTGCCTCGAGCTGATGCTGAACGCAGGCAACCTCGCCCTGCTGTCGTTCTCGCGCATGCTCGGCAACCAGGACGGGCAGATCTTCGCGCTGATCGTGATGGTGGTGGCCGCCTGCGAGGTCGTGATCGGCCTGGGGATCATCGTGGCGATGTACCGCCGCCGGTTGCCCATCGATGTTGACCAGATGAACGAGCTGAGAGGGTGACCCGTTGAGCGCCACCGGCTACGGCTGGCTGGTGCTGGCGTTCCCGCTCGCGGGCATGCTGCTGCTGGCGCTCGGCTGGCGGCTGTGGCCGGGACGCGCCGCCGGGTGGATCGGCAGCGCCGCCATCCTCGGATCGTTCGCGGCATCGCTCGGGATGCTGTTCGAGCTGCTTGACAGGGCGGAGGACTCGCGCTCGCTCGTGGGCAGCGCGTACACCTATGCGGACACCGCGGGCTTCCGGGCGGACATGTCGATCCTCGTCGACCCGCTGTCGGTGTTCATGTGCCTCGTGGTGTCGGGGGTCTCGTTCCTCATCCACGTCTACTCCGTGGCCTACATGTCCTCCGACCAGGGGTACGTGCGTTTCTTCGCCTATCTCAACTACTTCGTGTTCTCGATGCTGCTCCTGGTCCTGGCGGCCAACTTCGTGCTGCTGATCGTCGGATGGGCGTTCGTGGGTGCGGCCTCCTATCTGCTGATCTCCTTCTGGTACCGGCGCGCCACGGCGACGGCCGCGGGCAGCAAGGCGTTCGTGATCAACGTGATCGGCGACGTCGGCCTGGTGGTCGGCACCTTCCTGCTCTTCGACGGCACCGGCGCACTCGACTACGCGGGCGTCTTCGAGGAGGCCGGCCATGCATTCGGCAGGAACGACGCCCAGCTGGTGGCCGCGTGCGTGATGCTGCTCGTGGGCGCGTTCGCCAAGTCGGCGCAGGTGCCGCTGCACACCTGGCTGCCGGACGCCATGGAGGGCCCGACCCCCGTCTCGGCCCTCATCCACGCGGCGACGATGGTGACCGCCGGCGTCTACCTGATCGCCCGCATGCATCCGCTCTTCGAACTGGCGCCGGCCGCCGCCGACGTCGGCGCGGTGGTGGGCACCGTCACGTTGCTGATCGCCGCGACGATCGCCCTCACGGCCACCGACCTCAAGCGCGTGATCGCGTACTCCACGATGTCGCAGATCGGCTACATGATCCTCGGCGTATCGGTGGCCGCCTATGGCGCGGGCCTCTTTCACCTGATGACACACGCCTTCTTCAAGGCGCTGCTGTTCATGGGGGCGGGCTCGGTGATCGCGGCGATGGGCGGCGTGCAGTCGCTGGACAAGATGGGCGGCTTTCGCAGGGCCATGCCGTTCACCTTCGCCACCTTCACGATCGGCGCGCTGGCGCTCGCCGGCTTCCCGCTGATGTCGGGCTTCTTCTCGAAGGACGAGATCCTGGCCTTCACCCTCCACCGCGGCGGGGGCTACGTGGTGCTGGCGGTCGCGGGCTACGTGGCGGCGGGGCTCACGGCCTTCTACGCGTTCCGGATGGTCTTCCGCGTCTTCTTCGGCGAGCCCGTCCCGGAGGCACGCGAGCTCGAGCAGGGGCACCTGCACCACGGAGAGCACGCCAACCCGGCCACCGGGGAGAAGGAGGACACCGAGGTGGGCTTCCCCGGGCCCGAGCACCACGTAGCCGAGCAGGCATGGCCGATGAAGGCGGCGATGGCGCCACTCGCACTGCTCGCGATCGTGGCCGGGGCGCTCGGCATCCCTGGCGTCACGGACACCCTCGAGCACTTCCTCGAGCCGACCTTCGAGGAGTCGCGCTTCCTCGAGACCCATCCGTCGGAGAGCAGCGAGTGGCTGGGCCTCGCCCTCGGGGGCGCGATCTCGCTGCTGGGCATCGCGGTGGCGGCGCTCGTGTACCTGCGCCGGCCGGGCACCGCCCCCCGGCTGCGTGAGCGCTTCTCGGCGGTGCACACGTTCCTGTCGAACAAGTGGTACTTCGACGAGCTCTTCGACGTCGTCTTCGTGCGCCCGATGGCGGCGTTCGGTCGCTTCGGGCGCTCGATGATCGAGAGCGTGTTCGTGCAGGGCGTGCTCGTGGGGGGCACCGTCGGGGTGGTGCGCGCCGGGACGTCGCTTGCCCGCGCGATCCAGACCGGTGAGCTGCGCGCCTACGCCTTCTTGCTGGTGTCCGGCCTCGGCGGCCTCGTCCTCTACTTCCTGATCGTGTCGATCTGATGGCCATCCACCTGTCGATCCTGGTCTTCCTGCCCTTCGCCGCGGGGCTCTTGGCGGCTTTCCTGCCGGCGCGGATCGGGCGCTGGCTCGTGGTGGCGGCCACCCTCGGCGTGCTCGGCCTCGCGATCGCGTTGATCGCCGACTTCGACCGCAACTCGGGCGCCCTCCAGTACGTGACCGACGACGCGTGGATCTCGGAGCTGGGGGTCCGCTACCAGCTGGGCGTCGACGGGCTGAATCTCTTCCTGATTGCCCTGACGGCGCTGCTCTGGGTGCCCGCCACGCTGTGGGCCGCTTTCCGAACCGAGGACCGCCCGCGTCTCTTCATGTTCAACATGGCGCTCGCCGAGACCGCGGTGCTGGGCGCGTTCTGCGCGCAGGACCTCGCTCTCTTCGTCGTCTTCTTCGACCTGATGCTGGTGCCGTTCTAC
>DASZCV010000215.1:0-9801 GCA_035942755.1 Thermoleophilaceae bacterium | reverse complement strand
CGCGTCTACCGAGCCGAGGATCCCCGGGCGCACGTGCTGCGCCGCACGGCCCGTGACTTGGGCGCCCCGCGCCTCGAGGTGGCGGAGGCGCTCGAGCAGGCGGCCCTGGCCGAGCTGCAGGCGCGCAAGCCCGACCGCGTCCTCGCCACGAACGTGGAGTTCTGGTCTGCCGTGGTGCTCGACTTCGCAGCGGTGCCCCCGGAGCTGTTCACACCGCTCTTCTCGTGCGCGCGCGTCGGGGGGTGGGCGGCCCACATCATGGAGCAGAAGAGCGAGGGCAGGCTGATCCGCCCCAGCGCGAGGTACGTCGGACCTGGCCCCCGCTCGATCGAAGAGCTCTCCTAGCTCCGCGGGACCGCGGCCACAAGTGGCAACGGCCACCCCCGGAGAGGGTGGCCGTTGCGCTGCGCTGCAGGGGAGGGGTATGTGTGAGCCGCACGTCCTGTGCGTGAAGGGCCCGTCCCTGGGCCGCTCTAGGGGACATATCGGCAGCTCGCAGGAATGCTTTAGCGGCTGTGCATACTCCGTTTGTGAGAGCGACTGACGTAGAAGCGCTGACGGCGCCGCGAAAGCGGCTCATCCTCTCCGCATGCATACTCGGCTCGACCCTCGTCACCGTGGACTCGACCGTGGTGAACGTGGCCCTTCCCGCGAGCAGGGGGGACCTCGGAGGCGGCTTTGCGGGGCAGCAGTGGACCGTGAACGCCTACCTCGTGACGCTGGCCTCGCTGATCCTCGTGGGCGGGTCCCTCGGGGACATCTTCGGCGGCCGGCGGGTCTTCTCGCTCGGCGTCGCCGTCTTCGGGGCGACATCGGTGCTGTGCGCGCTTGCGCCCACGATCGAGACGCTCATCCTGGCTCGCGCGCTGCAGGGGGTATCCGGGGCCCTGCTCACCCCCGCCGCGCTCGCGATCATCGTGACCACCTTCTCGGAGGACGAGCGCGGACAGGCGGTGGGGGCATGGACCGCCTGGGGGGCGATCGGCTTCGTGCTCGGCCCGCTTGTGGGCGGGCAACTGGTGGAGGCCGCGTCGTGGCGGTGGATATTCGCCATCAACCTGCCGCTCGCCCTCATCACGCTCCTGCTGATCCGGCGGTCGGTGCCGGCCGGCGCGCAGGCGCACGGCGAGGGTCTGGGGGTCGACGTGGTGGGCGGTGCGCTCTGCGCCTTGGGGCTGGCCGCTGCCACCTTCGGTCTGATCCGCCAGCCGCAGCAAGGCTTCGGCGACCCCACCGTCTTCGGGACGCTGGGCGGAGGGATCCTCCTGTTCGCGGCCTTCCTGGCCTACGAGGCACGCGTCGCTCACCCGATGCTCCCGCTCGGGCTCTTTCGCCGCCACAACTTCGCGGTGGGAAACGCGCAGACGCTGTCGATGTACGCGGGACTGTCGCTCGTGTCCTTCTTCCTCGTGTTGTTCCTGCAGCGGGCGGCGGGCTACAGCGCGGTGGCGGCCGGCACTGCGATCCTGCCGGTCACGCTGGTCCTCTTCCTGCTCTCGACCCGTTTCGGGGCGCTGGCGGACCGGTACGGGCCGCGCGTGTTCATGAGCGCCGGTCCGTTCGTGGCGGCGGCCGGAATGGCGCTGATGGCCCGGCTCGGCACGGATCTGCGCTACCTGACCGAGCTCCTGCCGCCGCTGCTCGTCTTCGGGCTGGGGCTCGCGATCACCGTGGCACCGCTCACCGCAACGGTGCTCTCGGGAGCAGACGAGCACAATGCGGGCATCGCCAGCGGCGTGAACAACGCGATAGCGCGGCTCGCCGGTCTGCTCGGAATCGCCATCGTGGGGGCGATAGTGGCGGCACGCTACGGCGACTCGGCGGACTCCTCGGAGGGCGCCTTCCAGATGGCGATGATCATCTCGGCCGCGCTGGTGGCGGGCGGCGGGCTGCTCGGGCTCTTCATCCGCAATCCCAGGCGCAAGGTGGAGGCCCACGACTGCCCCGGCGGTCAGCTCACGGGCGTCCCGCGCGATGCGGCGGACCATCGCGGCCGTCGTTCTCCGGCGGGGGTGCCGTGACCTGACGCGGGGGTCGGGGCGGTGGTGGCGGGAGGTCGTCGGCGGGGCGCTTGGCTCGCTCGCGGGCGCCGGCGCCGGCTAGGATCGCCGCGCAGGCGAGCGCCAGGACGCTCTGCCCGAGCGGGCGGTCGAACAGGCGCACCGCAATCAGCAACGCCGACCAGATGCCGGCCGCGAGGATCACCGTGCCGTCGCCGAAGGGAAGGTGAAACCGCTTGCGCTCGGCGCGCTGCTTCACGAGCGCGAGCACGCCCCCCGCCGTGAGCACTATCGCCGCCTCGACGAACGAGAAAGGTCCGAAGGTGCTCGCTATCAGCAGCACCGAGGCCACGGTGGCCACGCGCTGCTCGAAGTTCAGCCGTCGCCACGTTCCTGGCAGGCCGCCCGCCGTGTCGGCGGCCGCGCGCCGCCACCGGGCCTCGCGCCGCTCCCGGGCCGCGCGCCCGGCCTCAGGCATCCTCGAGAGGCTGGCGGCCGTCGAAGCCAGTCTCGAGCTCGTGCCAGAAGCGGATCCCCTCCTCGCCCTCGAGCCAGCAGAGATAGACTTCGCGGCCCTCCCGGAGGGCGGGGAAGTCCACGAGCCCGCGGTCCAGATCGCGCACGACCACCTCCATCTCGCGCAGCTCGGACAACGCCGTCCGCATCGACATGAACGCGTGCGAGACCACTCGTCCCGCACTGCCGCCGCCGTTGCCGGGGCCCGCCTCCGCCAGCGCCGCGCGCGCGTCCTCGTCGTTCAGCCCGTCCCGGGCCAGACGCAAAATCTCGATCCGCTCGATCACCCAGGGGATCGCCGCGGCCGCCTGCTCGATGGTGTAGTGCCGGGCGTGCTGCACGCCTCAGTTCCTCGAGGGCCGCTGCTCCGCGGTAGTGGCGAGCGCCCTCACGCCGTTGCGGGGGCCTCTTGCGCTGCCGCGCGTATCCGGTCCCCGAGCAGGCGGGCGTCGCCATTGGACACGCAACGCAGCTGGCCCTGGAAGGCCAGCTGCCAGTGCTCGGCCGGCCACTTCCTGACGTGCTCCAGCTCGGCGGCCAGCTCGGCCGCGGGAACGAAGCGCTTCTCCTCGAGCACCACGATCGGCTCAGTCCGGAAGCGCCAGGGATAGGGGTCGGGCTTACCCGGCTTGCCTGGCCACACCTTGTCGCGGTCCTCGAACATCTCGGAGCAGACCCTCACAACGCCTCCGAAGGCCTGCACGCCGGTCACGTACAGCACGACGTCGTCGCCCGGCGCGATCTGCTCGGCGATCCGACGCCGCTTCTCCTTGGCGCCGATGAGCCGGAACCCGCGGTCGCGGGTGGCCCTGAAGTTGTCGAGCGAACCTGTGAGCACCCAGGTCTTGGACTCGCCTCTCACCCGCAGAAGGGTAACGGCGCGGCACGATCCGGTCCGGCATCACGCCCCTAGTCGATCGGGATGTCCTCGACCTCGGGCTCGCGGGATTTGCGATCCAGGCGATCCAGATACCAGTCGATCAGTGAACGCAGGGTCAGAAGGCCCTCCCGAATGAACGACGTGAGCCGCCCCTGCAGCTCGGCGGGCGCAGCGCGGCGCAGCCCGTCCAGAACGATGAAGAGTGCGGAGAAGTCGGGGCCCCCCGGAGGGGGCGGAGGCGGTGGAGCTGCGCCGTAACGCGCGCTCCAGTCCTCGTGCACGCCACCCCGCTCGTCGGTGCCCGAGTCCGCGTACAGATCCTCCTCGGGCCCGGCGCCCGGCCGCCGCGCCCACGGGGCGCCCCGCTGCGGGCCGTCAGGGGGTGTGCTCGGCTGTGGCTCCATCGCTCGTGCGCACGAAGGACACCTCGAGCGCCCCGTCCTCGAACCGGGCACCGCTCGTCTCGTAGGCTGCCATCGCGGGCGGGAGGATGATAGTGCGCTTCTCTCCCGCCACCTTCACGATCACCTCCAGCCCGATCTTCTTCAGCTCGACGTCACCTCGCTCGGCAAGCGGTAGAAGGAGCCGCAGGGTGGCCCGCCCGTCGGTGGCCGAGAGCTCCTGGGTCAGGCCGGAGTGGAGCACGGCCTCGGCCGCCAGATCGCCGAATACGGCATCCCCGAGGGTGTCCAGCATCTCCTCGCCCACGACCTCCCGCCGGAGATACGGAGCGGTAAGGATCGGCACGGGGGCAAAGGCCGAGCGCACAGACTGCAGCTGCTCTTGCTGGGCGTCGCGCCACTCGGAGAAGTAGCTGTCTCCGATCGCCTCGGGTAAGATGCGGTTTACAACCACGGCGTCGGTCAGGTAGCCGTAGAGGTTGAGGTAGGTAAAGGTGCGCATCGCCTCCCGTACCACCATCCGGTCGGGAGTCATCACCAGCCTGACGGAGGTGAGGGCCGGGTTGCGCAGGATGGCGTTCATCGCCACGAGGTTGTGTACCAGGCGCTCCACGTCCTCGAGCACGCCGTCGGGGGGGAGGGGCACGTCCAGCACGTTCCTGGCAAAGGGTCGCGCGGCCGCAAGCCACCTGCTCTGCCAGGGAAAGACCTTCTCGAGCCACCACGTGCACACCTCCGGGAAGGACAGCAATCGCAACGTCTCACCGGTGGGAGCGCAGTCCACCACCACCACGTCGAACTCCCCCGACTCGTGGTGCCGCTTGATCTGCAGGAGCGAGAAGAGCTCGTTCATGCCCGGCGGTACCGTGAGCTCCTCGACGGAGATCGGGTTGACCCCCTGCTCGGCAAGCAGCTGGCCGAGCCATCCGGACACAGCCTGCCAGTGGCGCTCGATCTCCTCCTGGGCGCGCACCTCCTGACCGGCGAGCTTGGGGCCGAGCGGTGTGGGTGCGCCGGACAGCTCGGCGCCCATCGAGTCGGACAGGCTGTGCGCCGGGTCGGTGGACATCACGAGGGTGCGCAGGCCCGCTGCTGCGCATCTGCGCGCCGTCGCGGTGGCCACGCTCGTCTTCCCGACCCCGCCCTTGCCCGTGTAGAGGATCGTGCGGGGCGCCACCGGGCCATGGTATGCGCAGCGGCGGCGACGCCGAAGTCGCGGCCCCGGGGGCAACCTCCCGCTACTGTCCGCCCCCCGCTCCGCCTCAACATGGAATCGCTTCCCTTGCGAACCGCCCCTCGACGGCTCGCGGCGGCCCTCCTGCTCGCCGTCGTCCTTCCCATATGCGCTTGGTCGCTGGGTGCGTGTGGCGGGGGGGAGAGCGAGGAGGACGTGGAGGGCCTGCTCGACCGGGCCTTTCGTCAGTCGATCACGAGCGCGGATGTGAAGGTGGATGCGCTACTGAGCCTCGACGGGCTCCAGGGCTTCGAGCGGCCCGTGCGCCTGCAGGCCGCCGGGCCCTACATCGACGGCGGGCGGGCCCTACCGAAGCTCGACATCGATCTGAAGGTGGGAGTGCAGGGGGCGGGCCAGACGGTGCAGTTCGGGCTGCTGCGCACCGGCGAGCGCGCCTACGTGAAGTTCGGTGGCGAGTTCTACGAGCAGCCGCGCCGTGAGGTCGAGCGCGCCGACCGGCAGCTGGGCAGGGGCCGCGTGGGCCGGAACGCCTCGCTGCGCGACCTCGGCCTCAACCCGCGCACCTGGATCGTGGCGGCCAGGGACGAGGGCGACGAGAAGGTGGCAGGCGTGGAGACCGACCACGTCTCTGGCCGGCTCGACACACGCAGCCTCTTCCGCGATTTCAACGAGCTGGTGGAACGCTCCGCGGGCGCGATCGGCGGCGCCCCGGCGGACGTTCCGGAGCCGCTCACGAGCCGGCAGATCGACGAGCTGGCAGAGATCGTGCGCAGCCCCGGCTTCGATGTCTACGTGGGGAAGGCCGACGACGTGGTCCGCCGGCTCTCCCTCAGGCTCGAGCTCCGCGTGCCCGAGAAGGACAGAGAGCGGGTGGGCGGAATCGCGGGTGGCAGCCTGCGCTTCTCCGTGGAGCTCAGCGACGTCGGCGGTGACCAGAGGGTCGAGGCCCCCGCGAGCGCACGGCCGATCGCCGACCTCACCACCCAGCTCGGTGGCCTTGGCGCGCTCGGAGGTGCGCTGGGAGGCGGGGCCGAAAAGTCCGGGGCAGCGAGGAAGGACCCGGCATCCCGCGGCGGGTCGTCGACCGGGGCCGGTTCGGGATCCTCGGGCGACGGCACGGAGGGTGATGCGGGCGCAGAGGCGGTTCGACGCTACTCCAACTGCCTCGACAAGGCCGACCCCGAGGACACGAAGGCGCTGACGCGCTGTGCCGAGCTGCTGCGCTAACCGGCCGCGGCGTTGTGCTGCCCGCGCCGCGCGCCGAGTAGCGTCCCGCCCATGGCCCTGAACGAAATTGCCCCTTGGGCGTTGCTCGCAGGCTCGCTCCTGGGCCTGCTGCTGTTGGACATCAAGTTCTTCGCCCGCGGGCGAGAGCCGGACTTCCGCGAGGCGGCCGTCTGGTCGATCGGCTGGCTTGTGCTCAGCCTGCTCGTGGGGGTGCTCGTGCTGGCCACGCGCGGCGGCGAGGACGCGGTGCTCTACACGACCGTCTACCTGATCGAGCGCTCGCTCTCGCTGGACAACCTGTTCGTGTTCCTCCTGCTGTTCGCCTACTTCGGTGTACCCATGGAGTACCGCCCGCGGCTGCTCTTCTGGGGCATCGTGGCGGCTCTCCTCCTGCGAGGCGCCTTCATCCTCGGCGGCATCGCGCTGATCGAGCAGTTCCACGTCGTGGTCTACCTGCTGGGCGCCGCACTCCTGGTCCTGGCCTACCGCATCTTCCAGGGGGTAGACGAGGACGTCGATCCGGACCGCAACCTCATGGTGCGACTCGTCCGGCGGTTCTACCCGGTGACGGGCGAGTTCCGCGGTAGGCACTGGTTCGTGAAGGAAGAGGGCCGCCGGTTCGCGACGCCCCTGTTCCTCTGCCTGGCAGCGATCGTCTTCGCCGACATCGCCTTTGCGATCGACTCGATCCCGGCCGCCTTCGCCATCACACGGGACCCGTTCCTGATTTGGATGGGAAACGTCTTCGCCTTGCTGGGGCTGCGGGCCCTGTTCGTGCTGGTGGAAGGGCTGATCGCCCGCTTCCGGTACCTCGACGAGACGATCGCGGTGGTGCTCGGGGTCGTGGGGGTCAAGCTCCTGATCGAAGATGTGGTGAAGATCGGGCCGGTCGTCAGCCTCGTGATCATCGCCGTGCTGTTCGCCGTTGGCATCGCCGCCTCGCTCGTGGCCGACAGCCGCGATCCGGATTCCGAGCGCAAGCAGGAGGAGCGCTCCAAGCGCACCGGGCACGATGACGAGGAGTCACCGGACGAGCCGGAGCCCGCCGGCAGAGCCCGCTGAACTGCTGCGCCGCTGCCGGGCCTTGAGCGCGAGGCACGGGCGCCAAGCGCGCCGGTGGACCGCTCGCGGTGAGGCCTACCTGCTTGAGCGGTTGCCAGTTGCGGCACGAGTGACAATTGCTACTATCCGGACTGGTACCGGTGTCCGCAAAGCGGTATCGGCACTGATCAAGAACCTAGGGACGGGCCCGGTGAAGATCCCCCGGAGGCGGACCTTGGTCTGACGTTACCTCTCAGAGAAGGATCACCATGCCCTGCGCTACGTGTGTGTGCTGTGCGCCGAGAACCCTCAGCGCCGCCAACCGGTCGACCGTGGAGGAACCACGCCAGATCGTCCGCTCACGTGGGCGGCCGCCCGGGTCAGTTCAGAACACCACCCTTCAGAACCCACCCCGTAACTAAAAGGAGAAGAGATGGCCCTTCCTGTCCGTCGCTCGTCATCGCCACCGGAGCGCTGGGATCCCTTCCAGGAGCTCGGTGAGCTCCACACCCGTATCGGTGAGCTGATGGAGGGCAACTGGGCCGGCCTCACCGATCGTGCCTCCGGCATCTGGTCGCCGCTCGTTGACATCGAGGAGACCGACGACGCCTGGCTGGTGGAGGCCGAGCTCCCTGGCGTCAAGCAGGAAGACATCGATGTCGAGGTGAGCGACTCGGAGCTGGCCATCTCCGGCGAGCTCAAGGAGCGCGAGCGCAAGGGGATCCTGCGGCGTAGGACCCGGCGCACCGGTCGGTTTGACTACCGCGTGACGCTCCCCGGCGAGGCGGACGCCGAACGGATCGAGGCCTCGCTGAAGGAGGGGGTGCTCACCGTGCGGGTGCCAAAGCCAGAACGGGCGCGCCGCCGCCGGATCGAGATCAGATCTGCCTAGGCATGGGAGCAGAAGCCAAGCTACACGCCGCCGAGCCGCTCCGCCGTGCGTCCTGAGGAGCACCTGCAGGCCGCCCGGCCGCCCGCGATCGAGCAGTTCGCTCCCGAGGAAGCTGAGGCGATCCACACCGAGGCCTGGCGCCGGCGGATACTCGACCGCGAGCTCGCCGACGCGCTCGACGAGCGGGAGCCCACCGCGCACGCCGCCACGAGCCGCTACCTGCATGAGGTTGCCGGCAGACCGTCCCTTGCGCCGCCGAAAGAGCACGACCTCGTGCGTGCGGCACAGCGCGGCGACGGCGCCGCCAAGGCGCGGCTCATCGAGGCGTTCCTGCCCCTGATCGCGAGCAGGGCACGGATCTACCGCAACACGCAGGCGCTCGAGCGGATCGAGCTGATTCAGGAGGGCGTCGTCGGCTTGCTGCGCGCGCTCGAGTGCTATGACCCCACCCGCGGCACGCCATTCGGCGCCTACGCCTCCTGGTGGGTACGCCAGGCGATGCAGCGGCTCGTCGCGGAGCTGACACGCCCGGTCGTTCTCTCCGACCGGGCGCTCCGACAGCTCGCGCGGGTGAACGACGCCCACCGCGAGCAGCTGCAGAAGCGGGGCCGCGAACCGTCGCTTGCGGAGCTCGCGGCGGCGACCGGCCTGACGCGCGAACAGGTCGAGAGCTTGATCGCGGCCGACCGGGCGCCGCGGGCGCTCGAGGAGCCTGTGGCCGGCGAGCAGGGACGGGTCGGAGCGCTCGGCGATCTCGTGGTGGATCCCCTCGCAGAGGACGACTACGAACGCGTCGTGAGCCGACTCCAGATCGAGGAGCTGCGCGGCCTGCTGAGCGGCCTCAGCGACCGCGAGCGCGCGGTCCTGCGCGCGCGCTACGGCCTCGACGGGCCAGAGCAGACGCTACGCGAGATCGGGGCCCACCACGGGCTGAGCGCAGAGCGGGTACGCCAGGTCGAACGGCGCGCGCTCGGAAAGCTCCGCGCCGCCGCCGGACCGGCAGCCGTTGACGGACCGGCCGGCCATCCTGGTTATGAGATCGAGACCTTCGGGCTCCCCGCCGGCGGAGCCCCAAACCAGCCAAGCGAGATCCAGAGAAAGGAGTGATCGCAATGACGATGATGCTGGAGCGCCTTTCCGATGGCGGTGAGGGCGGCGGTGCCGAGGGCGGCTATGCCTGGCAGCTGATCGCGCAGCTTCGGGAGTTTCGAGCGCGTCCTCTGCGAGTCAGGGAAATGAGCGCTCAGGCAAAGTAGAACACCAGGCCGAGGACGGCGTAGACCCCCAGCAACTGCGCGCCCTCGAACCAGTTCGACTCGCCGTCCTGGGTGATGAAGTTCGCGATCAGGACCGCGAAGATCAGGCCTCCGAGCTCGTAGCCGTTGAACACGAGCGCCATCGGGTCGGGCCCGATCACAAAGGAGAGCAGGACGAGGACCGGGGCGACGAAGAGCGCTATCTGCGCGCTCGACCCGACCGCGATGCTCACAGCCAGGTCCATCTTGTCCTTGGCGGCCACGAGCACGGCCACCCAGTGCTCCGCCGCGTTGCCGACGATCGCGACCACGAAGACGCCCACGAAGAACTCCGACAGGCCGATCTCAGCCGAGGCCTCGCTGATCGAGCCCACGAGCACCTCGCTCATGACG
>DASZCV010000214.1:0-5876 GCA_035942755.1 Thermoleophilaceae bacterium | reverse complement strand
GGCTGGTAGTGGGCGTCGCCTCACGGAGGGTCTGGAAGGCGATCCTCGAGCCGTCCGGCGACCACGCTGGTATCGCGTCCTGCCCTCGGTTCCGGGTCAGGCGCTGGACACCGCCCGCCTCGCCGGTAATGGCGCTCATGCTGTAGATCTCGACGTCACCGACGGGGGCGGGGAGGTCCGGGAACTCAGCCGGCCTTCCGCTGTGAAAGACGAGTTGCGTGCCGTCGGGGGACCAGCTTGGTTGCCGGTGCCCCCCCGGGGAATCCGTGAGCTGGATCACGTCCGGACCTTCGAGGTCGCCATCCGCGCTCCCAACAAAGATCTGTGTGGTGCCCGTCCGGGTGCTCGCGAAGGCGATTCTCTTGCCGTCGGGGGAGTACACGGGGTCGATATCGGTCACCGTGTTGTTCGTCAACCGCCTTTCGTCGGTGCCATCGGGATTGATCGAAAAGATCTCCTGCCGGGAGCCGCCTTCAGGCGCTGCAGGCCCCCGGCCGCCCTCACATGCAATACTGCCATTCTCACCCGGAAAGCGGGCGTCGGCCGAATCGCCCGCCACGCTCAGCCCCACAACTAGGGCGAGCGTGAACAGCGCACCCACGGCACGCAGGGCCCGGGGGACAGGCGAGCACTCACCTGGCTGGGGTCCCGCCACTGAGCACGGGTTCACGGTATTCGGCTTGCGCACTCGACTCACTGCGGTCCCCCATTTCGGGCTTCTCTGATCATTGACGCGGACGAGCATATCCACCCATGGGCCGAAGGAAGCCGGTAGTAGATGTCCCGAACATTTAGGTCCCGCGTACGCTCGAGCGGCGCCGGCGGGGCGCGCTCGACCCGCTGCGACTAACCATGATTCGCAACTCCGGTGACCCCGAGAGGCTGCTCGCTGCCAAACGCGAGCACATCGATCCGGTGATGGAACGCAAGGCACCCGAGTACGGAAACCTCCTTCACGTGGCAGCGCGGACGCCGGACGGCGTGCTCGTCCTCAATCTGTGGAAGAGCGAGGAAGGTTCCGCGCAGGCGTTCCAGGATCCCGAGATTCAGCAGGCGCGGCAGGCGATGATGGACAGCGGGGCAGCGGCGGGGCCGCCGGAGATGACGCACTACGAGGTGGTCGACTACCACCCCAGCATGGGCTGAGCGCCTTTTACCCCTGTTCGGAGGGGCGAAGCTGGTCACCAGAAAGAGGTCCAGAGGTCCCTCACTGGCGAACCTGAAGCCGGTCTGCGCGTTCATGCGGGTACGCGCACGCCGCGTGACAGGGAGGTCAGCCGACCGCAACTGACGATGAGGTAGAAGGGGTCGCTGATGGGGCAGATGAGCAAGCACTACCCGGCGAGGGCCGAATTCGTCGGCTCGGCGCGAAGTGCGGTGTCGGAGTTCGCGGTTGCCATGGGCGCGGACCCGGCCAAGGTTCACTCGATCGAGCTGGCGGTCGGGGAGGCATGCTCGAACGTCGTCGTGCACGCCTACCGTGACTCGGCAAGTCCCGGCGAGATGATGGTCAGCGCGAGCATCGTCGACGGTGACTTGAGGGTCGAGGTGGTGGACGACGGGGCCGGGATGATCCCGCGCTTGGACAGCCCCGGGATAGGCATGGGGGTGCCGCTCATGTTGCGGCTGTCGGACTCGCTCGAGACCAGGACATCTGCCAGGGGCGGAACCGAGATATGCCTGCGCTTCAGCCTCCCGCACGGCGAGGGAGCGCCTCGTCGAGAACCGCAGCCGGCCTTCGAGGCTGCGCCAAGCCTGTAGCGGGCAAACGGCTTTCCGGGTCGCGCGGTCCCCACCATCAGAGAGCTCGGGTACGGGGGACGTGCGCCCAACGTAGCCACCTGATGCCTTGCCCGAAGCGGTCCTCTCTATCGTGATCGCCCTATGTCCTCGGAATTCATCTTCACGATGTACAAGGTCTCGCGCACCCATCCGCCCGACCAGCAGGTGCTCACCGACGTCTCGCTGAGCTTTCTGCCGGGCGCCAAGATCGGGGTGTTGGGCTACAACGGCGCCGGCAAGTCCACCCTGCTTCGAATCATGGCCGGTGTGGACAGGGACTACCGCGGCGACGCGGAGCTTCACCCGAACGCCACGGTGGGCATGCTCGAGCAGGAGCCTCAGCTCGACGACTCCAAGGATGTGCGGGGCAACGTGGAGGACGGCGTCCGCGAGGTCAAGGATCTGCTCGACCGCTTCAACGAGCTGTCCGCCAACTACTCCGAGGAGACCGCCGACGAGTTTGCCCGCCTGCAGGACCGCATCGACGCAGCCGACGCATGGAACCTCGACACGATGCTCGAGACCGCCATGGACGCGCTGCGGCTGCCGCCCGGCGACGCCGACGTGACCAAGCTCTCAGGCGGCGAGCGCCGGCGCGTTGCGCTGTGCCGGCTGCTGTTGAGAGCGCCGGATCTCCTGCTGCTCGATGAGCCCACCAACCATCTCGACGCAGAGTCGGTGGCGTGGCTCGAGCGCCACCTGGAGGAGTACAGGGGCACCGTCGTGGCGGTCACCCATGATCGCTACTTCCTCGACAACGTGGCCGGCTGGATCCTCGAGCTCGACCGCGGCCGGGGACTGCCGTTCAAGGGCAACTACTCGGCGTGGCTCGAGCAGAAAGCGGAGCGTCTGGCGCAGGAGGAGCGCAAGGAGACCGCGCGCCAGCGCACCATCGCGGCGGAGCTCGAATGGGTGCGCGAGAATCCCAAGGGCCGACGCAAGAAGAGCAAGGCACGGCTTGCCCGCTACGACGCCCTGCTTGCCGAGGACCGCGACGTGAAGCTCGGGGACGTCCAAATCCATATCCCCGCGGGCGCGCGCCTGGGAGACGTGGTGATCGAGGCCGAGAACCTGCGCAAGGGCTTTGGCGACAGGCTCCTGATCGAGGATCTCTCTTTCTCGCTCCCGCCCGCGGGGATCGTGGGCGTGATCGGGCCGAACGGCGCCGGCAAGACCACGCTGTTCCGCATGATCGTCGGCGACGAGGCACCGGACGCCGGAGCCCTCCGCGTCGGGGAGACCGTCGAGCTGGCCTACGTCGATCAGTCCCGCGACGCGCTCGACCCCTCCAACAACGTGTGGGAGGAGATCTCCGGCGGGATGGACTCGATCAAGGTCGGGGACCGCGAGATGAACTCACGCGCCTACGTAGGCGGCTTCAACTTCAAGGGATCGGCCCAGCAGCGCAAGGTGGGTGCGCTGTCCGGGGGCGAGCGCAACCGCGTGCACCTGGCGAAGCTGCTGCGTACCGGCGGGAACCTGCTCCTGCTCGACGAGCCGACCAACGACCTCGACGTGGACACGCTGCGTGCCCTCGAGGAGGCGCTCCTCTCCTTCGCGGGCTGTGCCGTGGTGATATCGCACGACCGCTGGTTCCTCGACCGTGTGGCCACGCACGTGCTCGCCTTCGAGGGGGACTCTCAGGTGCGCTGGTTCGAGGGCAACTTCGAGGCCTACGAGGAGCACCGCCGCGAGCGCCTGGGCGCCGAGGCCGACCGCCCGCACCGCATCGCCTACAAGAAGCTCGTCCGGGCGTAGGGGCGAGGGCCGGGGGCTCCCGCCCCGGACCCCCGGCGGCGGTTGCCCTACGGCCACCCGTGACCGTTTGGACCACTCTCCCCGGGCGTGCTCGCCCTACGGCCACCCGTGACCGCAGCGCTCGCCCAACGGCCACCCGCGACCGTTTCGACCGCTCCGCGGGCTCAGTGGCAGGCGCCCGTGCCGGCGTCGGCGACGTTCCCGTTGGGGGCGCCCACGAGCTTCCAGTCGTAGGTTCCCTCGCGAAGGGTGAGCTCGAGGACGCCCATCGTCCGGTTGTCGCGGACCTCGCTGTTGGCCGCCACCGTGATGAAGCCGTGGCGGCTCTTGCCGCCCATGCCCACGGTGAGCTGGCGCAGGCCCCGTGCCGGGTCCGCAACCCCGTCCGGGGTCTGCGGGCCGAACCGCTCGTAGAAGTGCTCGTGCCCGCTCAGCACGAGGTCGGCCCCGGCCGCGTAGAGCGCATCCCAGAAGGGACGCACCTGCTCGCTCTGTTCGCCGTAGCGGCCCGAGGTGAAGCGCGGGCCGTGGAAGAAGGCAAGCGTGCAAGCCACGGGATGGGCGGCAAGGTCGGCCCGCAGCCAGCGGGCCTGGGGTGAGTTGGGGGAGCAGCCGCCGACCTGCTCGCACTCCGAGTTCAGGGCGATCACGTGCCAGCTACCGACGTCGAAGCTGTAGAAGCCCTGCCCTCGGTTGCCGGCGGGGCCGCTCTGCACCCCGGGGCCGTTGAAGTAGTCGAAGTAGCCGGCGGCGCCCGGGTCCCCGTACTCGTGGTTACCGGGCACGGGGCGGATCAGCGGCCTCAGCCGACCCCAGGTTGGGTGGAAGGACTGGGCGAAGGCCTCAAGCTTGCCGGTCTCGTACTGGAGGTCGCCCGGCACGAGGATGCCAGCGAGATCCGTGCGGAGGAGCAGGTCCGAGGTGAGCCTCTGGCGGCACACTCCGGGAAAGCCCTCGCCGCCGTTGAAGTTCGGGCTGGTCGGGTCGCACGCGATGTCGCCCGCAGCGGCGACGACCGGATCGAGGCCGGTGGGCTGCCAGCCGGCCTGGCGGGCGGCCGACCGGCCCGAGGTGATCTTGCGCACACGCGCGCTGCGCCTGGGCAGCCGCCGCACGGCGTCACCCCTGACCTTCATCACGTACAGGCGTTGCGAGCGCCCGTCGCGGTGGGTGAAGACGATGCGACTCCCATCGGGGGAGAAGGCCGGCTCGCTCTCGTCTCCGGGCACCTCGGTCAGGCGCCGCACGCGCCCTCCGTCACCGCGGATCACGTACAGGTCACGGCGGCCGGGCCGGCCCCTTGAGAACACGAGCGTGCCACCGGTCGGCGACCAGGCGGGAGAGGCGTCGTCCTGGCGGCTGCGGGTGAGACGGCGCGCGGGACCGCCGCCCGCCCCGATCACGTAGATGTCGTCATCCGTCGCGCCCGCCCGCACGAAGGCCACCTGGTCCTGGATCGACCAACTGGGCGAATCGTCGTTGCGGGCGCTGGCCGTCAGCCGCCGCAGGCCCACGCCGTCAGCCCTGATCCGGTAGAGGTCTCGCGAGCCGTTTGTGCCGCGGGCGAACACGAGGTCCGCCCCGGTGGGAGACCAATCCGCCATCGTGTCCGCCGGGCCCGTGGTGAGCTGCCTGATGCCGGTGCCGTCGAGGTAGCTCACCCAGACCTGGGCCCCGAGCGGACCGTACTTGGTGAAGGCCACTCGCCGCCCGGCGGGTGAGAACTCGACGTGGTCGGCGCGCCCTCCCGTCGGGATGACGCGTAGCTGGGACCCGTTCGAGGCGCGCGTGAAGAGCGCGCGATCACCCGCCCGCTTGGCGGAGAATGCGATCGCTCCGTTCTCGACCTGGGCGGGCGCGGCCGCGGGGTGCCATCCGATGGTGAGTACGGCGACCGCCATGACCAGCGCCGCCCTCGGGCGAGCCCCGGCGCGCGCGCGCCGGGAGCATGTCCTCGAGCAGGGCATCCTCACCTCAACCCGCGCAGAGGCGATCCGTTGCGGCGTCCCGGCGAGAAGCGCTGACTGCTGGGGGGCCGGCCCGGGCGAGCGTCAGGTCGCTCGGGCCGGCCTGGGACTCGCGTCAGTCGCTGGCCTGGCGCGGCTTCGGGTCGTCCGGGTCCCCGCCGTGCTTCTCGGGCTCCCCGTGGGTCTCGGGCGCCGACGGTATGGAGGGCATGTCGGTCTCCGGGTCACGGTTGGCGTACCCGCCGGCGGCGGGCTCGACGCTGGGACCCGCGTCCGGATCGCCCTCGGGGTAGGCCCCGCCCTCTCCGTACTCTCCTCCGGTGGGGTCCGCGTCCTTCTCGCTCTGGTCATCGTTGGGGTGGCTCATCT
>DASZCV010000213.1:0-6580 GCA_035942755.1 Thermoleophilaceae bacterium | reverse complement strand
GAGCGAGGTGGGCGTTCTTCTGGGGGGTGAACTCCATCCCGAGCTTCGCCGGCTCCCAGATGCCAAAGCACGTCTCGCCTACCCAGAACTCGAACCGTGCGTGGTCGTCCGGGCGCAGCCCGAGAGTCTCCACGTAGAAGGCGCGCGTACGCTCGGCGTCCTGGGACGGGACGCCGACGAAGTCGAGCTTGCCGATCATGGGGCCTCCTCTGTCAGCGAGCGGGCTCGCGGTGGTCGCCGGGAATGCGCCCATGATGACATCCGGGCCGCTGACGCCCATGCACAGGCCAGGCTGCCACAATCGCTTCGCAGCCCGATATTCCACATGGGAGAGAAGCGTGCATGGAGATCGCCCCGCCCAGGGCCCGGCCGGCAATGCGGTGATGCAGTGCGGGAGGATCGTCGGATACGTGGTGAGCGATGAGGAGGGAAAGCCGCTCCTCGTCGATGAGGACGGATGCCCGGTCAAGGCAGAGCATGCCCACCGCAAGCCGGTGCCTCCCCATGTAGACGACGAGGGAAATCCGCACTGGGCCCACCCCAGCTAGCCTGGGAGAGGATGGAGGCCGCTAGCAGCGCGTACGTATTCAACGTCGGGGAGGCCGACTTCGAGCGGCGGGTTCTCGAGCGCTCCCGCACCTTGCCGGTGGTTGTGGACTTCTGGGCGCAGTGGTGCGCGCCATGCCGTGCTCTGGGGCCGGTGCTCGAACGGGCCGTCGGCGAGCGTGGGGGCAGGGTCGAGCTCGCAAAGGTGGACGTCGACTCCAATCCGGGTCTTTCGACGCGCTTTGGGGTACAGGGCATCCCGGCCGTGAAGGCCTTTCGCGATGGCTCGGTCGCATCGGAGTTCACCGGTGCGCTGCCGGCGCCGCAGGTCGAGCGCTTCCTCGACGCGCTTCTGCCGTCCGAGGCCGAAGAGCTGGCGGCTCAGGCAGCGGGCGAGGATGACGAGGAGGGTCTGCGGCGCGCGCTCGAGCTCGATCCGAGGCAGGCAGCCCCCGCGCTGGCCCTGGCCCGGCTCCTCCTTCGACGCGGCGAGCCGGCCGAGGCCCTCTCCGTGGTGGATCCGCTCACGGCGACCGACTTCTTGGCGGCTGGACTGGCCGCACGCGCGCGCCTCGAGCTCGGAGAGGACCCTCCGGGCGACGCCTTCGCGGCATGGGACGAAGCCGACCACGAGCGTGCGCTCGAGCTGCTCCAGGCCGCCGTGGCAGACACCTCCGACCCAGGCCGCCGCGACGCGCTCCGCGCGGTGATGGTGGCGCTCTTCACGGAGCTCGGGGCCGACCATCCCCTCGCCCGGGAGCACCGGCGCAGGCTCGCGGCGGCGTTGAGCTGACAGACGGGCCCCGGACGCCGATACGCGCGAGCTCCCTCGGGGGCGTGCGCCAAGTGGTTGCGCACGGCAACCGCCGGTAATACGCTCTGCGCGAGTGGCCGGCAAGGCCACCGTGAGAGTCATGACCATGCAAGCACGCTTCGTTGCAGCGCCTTCGATCATTTTCCGGTACCGCAAGAGCAGCCACTTGAGACCTGAGCAATACAAGCCCCCGGACGTATGCGAGAGGAGGCTCAGAGCGCGTCCATAGAAGCAGTCGTGCACGCCCCCGGAAGGCGTGCGGTTGCGCGAGGCAGTCCCGAACTCTCCCGGTGACGAGCCGGTCGCTCGATCAAGGGAAGCTAGGCCGGCGCTCCCGGCGCCCGGATGAGGAGACTGCGAGATGGAGATTCTGCTGGCGGGACTGGTAGCCGCGGCGGTGGCCACGGCGGTGGTGCTAGTAGCCCTCCGCGCCCGCGGCTCGCCTGCGGTGGCCGCTCCCAGCTCCACTCCGTCCGAGGCGCCGGCTGCATCCGCCTCCGATGGACAAGCCAGGGCCTCGGGTGCCGCGGCGCGTTCGCGCCTGGGACGTGAGGACGCGGATGCCGACCTGTGGGCTCGCCGGGGCGAGCTCGCCCGCCTCGAGGAGCGTCTGCGGGCAAAGGAGGCCTCGGTGGACTCCCGCCTTGCCGAGCTGGAGGCCCGCGAGCGCTCCCTCGAGAACAAGGCGCGCAGCCTCCAGGTCACCACTGAGCGCATCGAGGACGACCGGCAATCCCAGCTGCGCGAGCTCGAGCGCGTGTCGGGCCTGAGCGCGGGGCAGGCAAAGCAGATACTCATGACCGAGCTCGAGGACGAGCTGCGCCACGAGAGCGCCCGCCTCATCCGCCAGGTGGAGGAGGAGACCCGCCAGGACGCCGACCGGCGGGCGCGCAGCATTCTCGCCGCCTGCATGCAGCGAGTGGCGGCAGGGCACGCGGCGGAGAGCACCGTCTCGACCGTGGAGCTCAAGTCCGACGAGCTGAAGGGCCGCATCATCGGTCGTGAGGGCCGCAACATCCGCGCGCTCGAGACCCTCACCGGGATCGACATCATCGTGGATGACACTCCGGGCGCGGTACTGCTCTCGGGCTTCGACGGGGTCCGCCGGGAGATCGCCCGGATCACACTCGAGAAGCTCCTCCAGGACGGTCGGATCCACCCCGCTCGAATCGAGGAGGCCTATTACCAGGCACGCTCGGAGATCGATCAGCGGATCGCCGAGGCCGGTGAGCAGGCCGCCTTCGAGGCCAACGTCGGCACGCTTCACCCGGAGCTGTCGAAGCTGCTCGGGCGGCTTCACTTCCGCACGAGCTATGGGCAGAACGTGCTCCACCACTCGATCGAGTGCGCTCGCCTGGCGTCGTTGCTCGCGGCGGAGCTGGGGGCGAGCCCGAAGACCGCAGCGCGTGCCGCGTTGCTGCACGACATCGGCAAGGCGGTGTCGCACGAGGTCGAGGGCCCCCACGCCCTCGTGGGAGGGCAGCTTGCCCGCCGCTACAAGGAGTCCGAGGCGGTGGCCCACGCGATGGAGGCACACCACAACGAAGTGGAGATGAAGACCGTGGAGGCGATGATCGTCCAGGTTGCCGACGCGGCCTCGGGTGCACGCCCCGGTGCCCGCGGCGAGTCACTCGAGCACTACGTCACCCGCCTGCGCGACCTGGAGGAGATCGCCGGCCGCCACAAGGGCGTCGAGAAGGTCTACGCCATGCATGCCGGGCGCGAGATACGGGTGATCGTGCGCCCCGAGGACGTGGACGACGACACCGCAACGCTCCTCTCGCACGACATCGCCCGCGCGGTCGAGAAGGAGGTGGAGTACCCCGGTCAGATCAAGGTCACCGTGATAAGGGAGAGCCGCGCGACCGACTACGCGCGCTGACCGGGACCCCGGGGCGCGCTAGGACTCGAGCGTCGCCTCCACGGCAATGTCGATGTTGCCCTTGAGGGCTCCGGAGATCGGGCACCCCTCACCCGCCGCCCGCGCAGCCTCTGAGAACGCATCCTGGTCGATGCCCGGCACACGCCCTCGGACCACGATGTGCGAGTGCCTGACGCCCTCGTCCGGGTCGAACTCCACGTTCGCGGTGGCCTCGAGCCGCTCGGGCGGCGTGCCTCCCTCGGCCAGCTCCTGGGAGAGCGCCATGCAGAAGCACGACGAGTGCGCGGCCGCCAGTAGCTCTTCGGGGCTCGTCTTGCCCGCGGCTCGGGCGGTGCGCGAGCCCCAGCTCACCTCCACTGGCGGAAAAGCTCCACTGTCTGGCGTGCTCTGTCCGGCCCCGTGGGCCAGATCGCCTTCCCACACGGTGACAGCACTGCTCTGAACAGCCATAGGCCTCCATTCGACAGGGTCAAGCGCACCCTACAGCTCCGCCCGCCTCGGCGGCGGTGATCTTCCACGGGCCGGCCGAGGCGCCCGCCGAGCGCGATAATCCCCCCGGTGACCGACGCCTCCCCACACGACAGATCCGCACCCGACGGGTCCGCCGGGCGCCACATCCTCCTCATCGGATACGACGAGCTGACGGAGGTGACCGACCGCGCCCTGACCGCCGCCGGCGCCCGGGTCACGCACCTGCGCAACCCCAACGACCGTGCCGTGCGGAAGGCGCTCACCTCGGAGATCGACTCGGTGCTCGTGCTCTCCCAGAACGATCACGTCTCCCTGCGCCTGGCGCTGATCATCGAGAACGCCCGCCCCGGGGTTCCGCTCGTGGTCACGGTCTTCGGGCGCATCGTGGCCTCCCAGCTCCAGCGCGCCGTACCCAGCGCGCGCGTGATGTCGATGGCCGACATCGTGGTGCCCTCGCTGGCGGGTCCATGTTTCGACAGCCGCTTGCTGTCGGTCAGTCGCAGGCCGGAGGGCCTCATGGGAGTGCTGATGCGTGACGAGGGTCCGGGCCTCGTGCCGATCGAGCCCTACAGAGCCTCGCCGCTACAGCGGCTGGTGGCCAACATCGGCGCGTTGATCAGCCCCTTCGAGTTGAGCGCGCGCATTCTTCTCGCCGGTCTGCTCGGCTTTCTGCTCATCCTCGTGCTGGAGATTGTCGTCTTGGCGCTCGCGCTCGATGAATCGTTCGTCGCAGCCTTTTACTCGGCCACGAAGACGATCGTCACGGTCGGGCCGAACCCGCTCGTGGATGACGCTCCGAGCTGGCTCAAGGTCTTCTCGGCCGTGGCGATGCTAGCCGCCCTCGGCTTCACGGCCATCTTCACCGCCGGCGTGGTGGACCGGCTGCTCAGTCGCCGCCTGACCGCGATCCTCGGCCGGCGCTCGGTGCCCCGTCGCGACCACGTCGTGGTGGTCGGACTCGGCCAGGTGGGTCTGCGGCTGTGCCTGCTACTCCGGGACCTGGGCGTACCGGTGCTGGCGGTCGAGTCCAACCCCGAGAACTACCACGTCGACCGGGCCAAGGACTACGGCATCCCGGTGGTGATCGGCCGTGGCGGCAGCCGCTTCCTGCTCCGGCGGCTATGCCTCGGGCGCGCCCGCGCCTTGGCGGCGGTGACCTCCGACGAGGTGGAGAACATCTCCATCGTGGTCGCGGCCCTGGGGATGCGCAGCGACATACGCACCATTCTGCGCGCCGGGCGCGGCGAGGTGGTCAACGAGACCCGCTCGCTGTTCACGATCGGCGTGGTGCGGGACGTCTACCGCATCGGCGGCACGCTGATGGCGGCGGCCGCGCTCGGCTCGGAGGCCGAGGAGGCGTTCCTGCACGACAAGACGGTCTACCTGATCCAGCCGGACGGCCGGATCGACCCCTTCGAGGCCGACCTGGAGGCCGCGCGCGACGCCGAGCTGGAGTACGAGAGCGAGCCGGCCACTTTCGAGGGCGCCACGCGCGAGTAACGCGTTCGAGGGCGCCGTGGCGCGCGCCACTATCGTTTCGGGCCGTGATGCGCTATCACCTGACCACCTTCGGGTGCCAGATGAACGAGCACGACTCCGAGCGGATGAAGGGCATGCTCGAGTCGCTCGGCTACGACGAGGCCGGCTCCCGGGAGGAGGCCAACCTGATCCTGTTCAACACGTGCTCGATCAGGGAGTCGGCGGACTCGCGCTTCATCGGCCACCTGGGGGAGGCAAAGCGCCTGAAGAGCGAGGACCCCTCGCGCGTCGTGGGGGTGGGCGGCTGCTGGTCGCAGTCGATGAAGGAGCGGGTCTTCGATCAGTTTCCCTTCGTCGACGTGGCGTTCGGACCGGGACAGGTGCACCGGCTGGCGGAGTTCCTGACCAGCGACAGCCTCACCGCCCAGGGCTACTTCGAGTTCGAGGGCTTCACCGTGCACCTGCCGATGAGACGGGCCCGTGAGTTCCAGGCCTGGGTGCAGATCTCCGTGGGCTGCAACTGCGTCTGCTCCTACTGCATCGTGCCCTCCACGCGCGGGCGCGAGGTCTCCCGGCCGGCGGACGAGCTGATTGCCGAGGTGGAGCGCCTGGCGGCCGACGGGGTGCGGGAGGTGACGCTGCTGGGACAGAACGTGAACTCCTACGGTCGCGACCTGCCCAAGGGCCACAAGGCAACCTTCGCGGAGCTGCTGGCAAGGGTGGACGCCGTCCAGGGCATCGAGCGCCTGCGCTACACGAGTCCACACCCGAAGGACATGAGGGAGGACGTGATCCGCGCCCACGCGGAGCTTCCCTCCCTCTGCGAGCACATCCACCTGCCGCTGCAGTCGGGCTCGAGCCGGGTCCTCAAGGCCATGCGGCGCACCTATGACCGCGAGCGCTACCTCGACCGCGTCCGCATGATCCGCGACATCGTGCCCGACTGCTCGATCACCACGGACATCATCGTCGGCTTCCCGGGGGAGACCGAGCACGAGTTCGAGGCGACGCTCGAGGTCGTCGAGGAGGTCCGCTACGACTCGGCCTTCACGTTCGTGTTCTCCCCGCGCCGGGGCACCGCCGCGGCCGAGCTCCCCGAGCAGCTGCCGCACGCGGTCAAGCGCCCGCGGATGGAGCGGCTGGTGGAGGCCGTGCAGCGAATCGCAGCCGAGCGCTCCCAGCGGTTCGTGGGGCGCACGATGGAAGTGCTCGTGGAGGGGCCTTCTCGCACCGACCCCGACCGCCTGCGCGGCCGCATCCGGCACAACAAGACGGTGAACTTCGCGCGGGACGTCGCCCGCTCCGCCGAGCCGGGCCTGCTGGTGGACGTGCCGATCGCCTCCGCCACGAGCACCACGCTGGGGGGCAAGGAGCGCGAGCGCATCGAA
>DASZCV010000212.1:0-4951 GCA_035942755.1 Thermoleophilaceae bacterium | reverse complement strand
CCTGTGGTGATCGACGACCTATGGATGCCGGCGATCCGGGCCGCCACCTCCTACATGGAGCGCAACCTTGACTACGTGCTCGATTCCGACGCCCTGCCTGGCGGCTTTCGCAAGCGGAGGTCGGTGCTCGCGCGGCGGCGGTCCAAGGGCCGGGTCGCGGTGCTGCGTAAGCCGCTCGTCGAGCGCGAGCGGGGCTTTGATTACTACCAGGGCTTTGACAAGTGATCGCCTGGCAGTTCGCGTTGCAACCTGTCTAGCCGCCGAGCCACGGGACTCAGTAGAGAACGCGCTCGGCCGTGCCCAGCACGACGGCCACCGTCACCAGGGTCACGAGCAGCATGGTGGCCGCTGTGATCCGCCTCGGCGTGACCCAACCCAGGCCACGCGAGGCGAGCCAGTTACCGACCGCACGCGCCCCAACCGACGCCGCTCCCGCCGCCAGCAAAGCCTGAGTCCCAGAGGCGCCTCCCGCGCTGACGCTCGACTGCCAGACCTGGGAGGCGCAGTTGACGCACACGGCACCAAGCCTACTTCCCGCCGAAGGTGAAGGTGGGCTGCAAATGAGAATCGTTATCTGTAGGATCGAGCCATGCCCACCAAGGCACTTGGCGCATGCGCCCTGGCCCTGCTCGTGCCCATCCTCGCCGCGTGTGGGGAGTCCTCGGGTCGCGGCGGCGACGACGCGTCCGTCAGGGTGGTAGCCACCACCACTCAGCTCGGCGATCTGGCCCGCGCGGTGGGCGGTGAGAGGGCGGCCGTCAAGCAGATCCTGCCTCGCAACGCCGACCCGCACGGCTACGAGCCGAGGCCCAGCGACATCCGCGCCCTCGAGGGGGCAGACGTGGTACTGCGGTCGGGCGGGGACCTCGACGAGTTCCTGTCCGATCTGATCGAGAGCGCCGGCGCGACGGGCGACACGGTGAACATCCTCTCCTCCGTGCGCACGCTCAGCCGCGAGCACGAGGAAGAGCACGATCGGCGCTCTGAAGGGAGCACCGAGAAGGACCCACACTGGTGGCAGGACCCGCGCAACGCCGAGACGGCCGTGAAGGCGATCCGCGACGCCCTCGCCGAGGCGGATCCCGATGGCCGCGCCATGTACGTGCGCACGACCGAGGCCTACCTCGCCAAGGTGCGAAGGCTCGACATGGCCGTCGCGCGCTGCATCGGCAAGCTGCCTCGCTCTGCCCGCAAGCTCGTCACCACCCACGACGCGCTCGGCTACTACGCCGACCGCTACGGGCTCGAGGTGATCGGCGCGGTGATCCCCTCGTTGTCGACCCGAGCCCAGCCCTCGTCGAAGGACATCACGAAGCTCGTCGACCTGATCCGCGACGAGAAGGTCAAGGCGATCTTCCCGGAGTCCTCGATCAACCCGAAGCTCGAGCGAGCCATCTCACGGGAGTCGGGCGCCACGGTCGGAGGGGCGCTGTGGGCGGACACGCTTGGACCCGAGGGTTCCGGTGGCGAGACCTACCTCGATTCGATCGCCTCGAACACCGAGGCGATCGTCGAGGGCCTCAGCGGCGGGCGCATGAGCTGCACGCCACGGGCATGACCGTTCCGGGCCTGGCCCGAGAGGGATGGCCCCCACCTCCGCACCGAGCGAGTGTAGATCGGACCGGCCGCGGCGGTGCCGACATCCGGTAGGGTGCAACCTCCCGCGTGCCCGTTCGGCGCGCCCTTGCCTCGACGTCGGGAGACGCCCATGAACACCCGCACGATCGCCATCGTCGCCCTCATCATCGCCGTTGTCGTCTTGATCATTCTGCTCACCTGATCGCTGCGCGCCCCGGGTGAACCGTCAGATACATCGGGGAGGGCAGGGCCAGTCGATAGCGACCTGCGGTCGAGCGCTAGCCCGCCGGCTTGCGCAGCAGCACCGCGTAGTCGTTGACGCTATAGAGAAACTCGCCCTGCTCGGCGAGCGTGCGGAGATCTTCGACCCACTCGTGGAGCCTTGCAGCGAGGTCGGCCTGGTGGTCACGTCTCAGTGCGCCCGCGATGCTCTGCACAGCACCGCGTGCCACAGAGCCCGGTTCGAAGTCGGTGTGGACGGTGACCCACGCGAGGGTCTCGGAAAGCTCGAAGGGCGAGCGGCGCGCGATCGCGACCAGCTTGCGCCCGATCGTCCCGTCTGAGGCGTCCATCCACTTCTCCTGGGTGTCCGCGTTGGCGTGGACGAGCTTGCGCGTCAAATCGATGTCGCGCGCGTTGAAGACCATCGTGTCGAAGTCGGTGTGGCCAAGCAGCAGATGGCCGCCAGGGCGCAGGACACGCGCCACCTCCTGCAGGAAGGCCTGCCTGTCGGGCAGGCACTCGAGTGTGTTGTGGCAGAGCGCCGCCTCGAAGCTGGCGTCCGAGAATGGCAGCGGCTCCCTCATGTCCGCAGCCACCGGACGCACGTTGACGTCCGCCGCAAGGCTCTCGTCGAGCGCCGGCAGCTCCTTTTCGACGCCGACCAGCTCAACTGCAGGGCCGAGGCGCTCCCGAAGTGCTCGCAGCGTCGGTCCGCGTCCGCAGCCGAGGTCTACGACGGGTCCGCGACCCCGGACCGGAAGGCCCTCTGCCAGGTTTCGATGCCGTTCAGGCGCGATGGGTCTGCCTCGCCAGGTAGCCGATCTGCCGGCGCCGCTCTCGCGCGATGTCCATGGCGCCGACGGTATCCCCTCTCGCGAGAGAGAGGGTCAAGCCGGCGCCCCTTCGTCGTGCCCAGACTCAAGCCACTCGGACGTTGCGTCGGTCCCCGGCGTGAGCCGACGAGATCGCCGACGCCCTCGGCCCTCCGCCGCGCCCAGGTGTCGAGGTACTATCCACGGGGTAAAGAGCGAGGTTGTCGACCGGACTCGCCGAGTTCACCGGTGTGTTCAAGCCGCCGCCCTGCGCGCGCTCACACGACCACGGAGATCCTCGCGTGAATCGCCTTCGCCCAACCCTGATCGCCTTCGTCGCTGTAGCCGTGCTCGCGTTGACGGCGCTCGCATGGGGTGTCTCGGACCGGGACCAGAAGGCGGATGAGCCACGCCCGCAGGACGCTTCGCGCGCCAAGCCCACCGGCCCCGGCTCCCCGGACGCCGGGAGGCCGGCTCGGCGGGGACCGGGAACGCCCGAGGGCGTCTATGCCCACACCGGCGCGCGGATGTTGAGCCCGGCCGTCAAGGGCCAACTCGAGCGCGTCTACGTGCCGAACTCCGATAGCGACACCGTCAGCGTGATCGACCCAGGCACGGCCAAGGTGGTCGACACCTTCCCGGTGGCCGATCTGCCGCACCACATCACCCCGTCATACGACATGAAGACCTTCTATGTCAACAACACCAGCGGAAACAGCCTGACTCCGATCGACCCGCGCACCGCGCGCCCTACGGGGCGCCCGATCCCGGTGGATGACCCCTACAACCTGTACTTCACCCCGGGTGGGCGCTCGGCGATCGTGGTGGCGGAGCGGCTCCAACGGCTGGACTTCCGCGACCCGAAGACCTGGAAGCTCCAGAAGTCGGTGCCGGCGGGCTGCGCCGGGGTCGACCACATGGACTTCACCGCCGACGGCCGCCGCGCCGTCACGAGCTGCGAATTCGACGGCACGTTGCTCCTGGTCGACCTCCCAGGCAAGAAGGTCATCGAGCGCCTCAGCCTCGATCACCCCGGCGCGAAGCCCGTCGACGTGCGCCTCTCGCCAGACGGCGAGCTCTTCTACGTGGCCGACGAGGTGGCCAACGGCGTCTGGAAGGTGGACGCACGGAAGTTCCGCGTCAAGGGCTTCATCGCGACCGGCCGCGGCACCCACGGCCTCTACCCCAGCCGCGACGCAAGCCGCCTGTATGCCACGAACCGCCTTGCCGGCACCGTCTCGGTGATCGACTTCGACACGGGGAAGGTGTCCGAGACCTGGCGGCTGCCCGGCGGCGGCAGCCCCGACATGGGCGGGGTCTCCGCGGACGGCAAGCTGCTGTGGCTGAGCGGTCGCTACCACGCCGAGGTGTACGCGATCGACACGGGCGACGGTCGCCTGCGCGCCCGCATCCCGGTCGCCGCGGGCGCACACGGGATGCTCGTGTGGCCCCAGCCGGGCCGCTACTCCCTGGGACACACCGGAAACATGCGCTGAGCCGGTTCTGGCGGCCGCCTGGTTCCACACCCGTACCCCGGGTACGCATATGGGATGAGAACGGCACGCGCGGTTGCGGCGGCGATCCTCGGTTTCGCCCTCGCGCTGCTCTCGCCGGCGTCGGCAGAGGCGCTACAGAGCTCCCTCTCCCAGGCGGCGCAGGCCCTGCGCGCCGACACGGTGTTCGTCGCCCCGGAGGCGGAGGGTGCCCTCTCTGAGGAAGAGGCCGAACGCGTGCGTGGCAGGATCCGGGCGGCCGGCGCCGGACCGATCAGGATCGCGGTGCTGCCCGAGCCCGCGCTCGACCAGGCGGGCGGCGACGCCGGTGCCGCCCTGCGGAGGATCGCGCTCGACGTCCGCGAGCCCGGCACCTACGCGGTGATGGTGGGATCGCGGTTCCGCGCCGGGGCCACCCGCGGCGTGCTGCCGCAGGGGGAGGCGGACCGGCTGGCCAAGGAGGCCTTCGCGGCGCGCCGGTCTGAGGGCGTCGAGGCCGTGCTTTCCGACTTCGTCGAGCGGGTGGCCCACGAGCGCCGCGGGGGCACGGCGGGAGGCCGCGGTGGCCGCGATGGGGGAGGAGGCGGAGCTGGAGGCGGTGGCTTTTTCCTTTTGCTCCTCGGGATCCCGTTGGCGATCCTCGGCGTCAGCCGCATGCGCCGCCGGCGGGAGGACCGGGCACGGCGTGCCGATGTGAAGGAGTTCGCACGCGACGACCTGGTGGCGCTGGGTGATGACATCCGCGCTCTCGACCTCGACGTGGAGATGCCGGGCGTCGATCCGGCCGCCAAGAGGGACTATGCGCGTGCAGTGGAGTGCTACACGGCCGCCGACGAGGCCTTCGAC
>DASZCV010000211.1:0-6030 GCA_035942755.1 Thermoleophilaceae bacterium | reverse complement strand
ACCTCGATCTCCACGCCGTAGCGCTGCTCCATCTGGCGCCACACCTGGTAGGTCTCAGGGAAGAGAACGCTGGTGTCGAGGGTGAAGAAGCGGGCCGTGGGCTCGATCTTCAGCAGCATGTCCATGATCACCGAGCCCTCCTTTTGGAACGAGCATGCCACGCTGAGACGCGGGTGGAAGCGCTCGACCATGTGGGCGAGCACCTCCTGCGCGCTCAGGTGCTCCAGGTCTGGGGGGGATGCGACCGCCATGTTCAGCGGGGGCTCCTCCTGAACTGCCGCCCGGGAGGAGCGCAGCCGGGGCGTTGGCCCGGCGAGCACCGCACCGCGGTTCTCATACCGCGCATTCGCCTTCGCCGCGGATCACCTGGTAGACCTCGTTGCGGCTCCAGTCCATGAAGTAGCTCATGTTCTCCACGTTGAACTCCAGCGGCAGCGAAAGGTCCTTGACGAGCGCCGTGAAGCTCTCACCTCCCACGCGATCCACGAACGCGGTGAACTCCTCGCCCTCCAGGCGCTCGGCCTGGTAGTAGCGCACCCAGCGCTCGACGGCCTCGGGCACCCGCTTCGAGGGCAGCCGGGACCTGAGCCGCGTGCCGTAGACCACCTCGCCGTTCTCGTGGCGACCACCGATGAGCGGGATGTAGGCGGGGATCGTCTTGTCGCCCACCTTGATCGACGCGCCGGTGAACCCGATGTTGGCGATGTGATGTTGTGAGCAGCCGTTCGGGCAGCCCGACATCTTCACGTGGATCCGCTTTGTGAGCTCGTCGTCGATCTGCATCGACTCGAGCCGCTCCGCAACCGCGGCGTTCAGGCCCATGGAGCTGGTGATGCCGAGCTTGCAGCTGTCCGTGCCGGGGCAGCTCACCGTGTCGATGATCGTGCGCGGGCCGGCATCGCCGAGACCCAGCTCGTTCAGCGCCTTCCACACCTCGTACACCGCATCGTCGCGCACCCACCGCAGGACGATGTTCTGCTGCACCGTGGTGCGCGCGTAGCCGCCCGAGTAGTCGCGCATGATGCGGGCGAGCCCTCGAAACTGCTCCGGCGTGAGGTCGCCGCGGTAGACCTTCACCTCGACGGTCGAGAACCCGGCCTGGCGCTGGGCCTGCACGTTGTGCCGGCGGAACGACTCGTACTCCGAGACGTCGCCGTTCGGGCTGGCATACGACCCGTCCTCCGGGGCATTTGCCTGCTCGTCGTGGATGAACATGAGCTCGGTGGGATCGAAGTCCCTCTCGCCGACCCAGTCGCCCTTCAGCTCCTCCTCCACCTGCTCCCGGAAGGCGTCGATGCCGATCTTGTCGATCAGCACCTTGATGCGGGCGCGGGCGCGGTTGACCCGCAGCCACTCCTGGCGGTTGAAGATGCGGAACACCGCCTCGGCCACCTTGAGGTAGTCCCCGTTGTCGAGCTCCACGAAGTCGTAGAGCGTGGGCGCGACCCGAGGCATGATCGAGGTGCCGCCGCCTACCCGGACCTCTGCCCCTCGCACACCGTCGCGCTCGCGTGCGAGGAAGGCGATGTCGTGGATACCGGTTATCGCCCGGTCCTCGTCGGTGGCGGTGAAGGCGGTCTTTACCTTCCGCGGCATGAGCTGAGTGGTGGGGTGGCGCACGAAGTAGCGCACGTAGGCCCCCACGTAGGGGGTCACGTCGAAGAGCTCGTCCTCGCAGACGCCCGCCCACGGGTCGCCAGTCACGTTGCGGACGGTGTTCCCACAGCCCTCGCGGGAGGAGAGGCCCACGTCGGAGATCTCGCGGATCAGCGCGGCGGCGTCGCGCAGCGGCACATGGTGGATCTGGATGTTCTGACGGGTGGTGATGTGGCCCTTGTCGAGCGGCGCGTACTTCTCGACGACGCTTGCGAACGCCTCCATCTGCTCCGGGCTGACCCCGCCCCAGGGCAGCTTCACCCGGATCATCTGGACGTCGGCCTGGCGCTGGCCGTAGACGCCCTGCTTCAGGCGGAAGCCGATGAAGTCGACCTCCTCTGTCTTTCCCTCGAGGTACTTCTCGGCCTCGTTGTCGAAGTCGTCGAACTCGCGCTCGAGGATCGGGATGACGTGGCCCGGCACGTCCTCGAGGACCTCCGGGTTGGCCAGCGAGCCCTTCCGGCTCGAGTGACTGGGGGCGGTGCCGGCGTCAGCCGGTTGCGGGTGGGCGATGCCGCCCTGGGTCGGCTCCATCCAGAGAAACTAGCAAAAGCCGATCGGCGTTAAGAGTTATAGGCGCCCAGGGGGTGGGCGCCTAGGACATCCAGGGATCTCTGCCTGCCGGATCGAGGCCTGAGCTCTCGAGCAAACCCGCCCTGAGCCACGGGCTCGCGGACGGTCCCGCCGCCCTCGACCGTGGGGCGGTGTCCCGGAGGAAGTGCTCGATGGCCGCCGCTATGGCGGCCGCCTCCGCGGGAGACGCCGCCGCCTGCCTGATCTCGATCCGCGGGCGCGCCGGGCTCTGCCTGCCGTTCCGGTCCATGGGGCGGGAAGGGTACCGTGCGCGGCCATGCCAGAGATACCGGTCTTCGACCATGACACGGTGCTTGCGGCGGTTGACCCGCTCGCCGCGATCGAGCATGTCCGCCACGCCTTCGTGGAGTACGCGAGCGGTCAGTGGGCCATGCCGCCCAAGGTCTACCTCGACGCTCCTCCGGGTGGCGACTTCCGGGCGATGCCGGCCAGGGGTGCGGGCCTGGCCGTCCTCAAGTGGGTCACGTCGTTTCCGGGCAACCCGGCGGTGGGGCTGCCGGTGGTGATGGGTGTCATCTGCGTCTCGAGCGCCATGGATGGAAGGCCGCTCGCGCTGGTCGATGTGCGGGCGGTCACCGCCCTGCGCACGGGTGCGGTGGCGGCCGTGGCCGCCCAGGTGCTGGCGCGCGAGGACGCGCGCACCGTGGGCGTCGTGGGTTGCGGGCTACACGGTTCGTGGGCGGCGCGCTGTCTGGCTGCGGCCGAGTTCGGCCCGGGGCTGTTGTTCGACCCCGACCCCGAGGCGGCCGGGGCGCTGGCCGGGGAGCTCGGCTGGGAGGCGGGGACGCTCTCGGAGGCCGTCGAATGCGATGTGGTCACCTGCGTGACACCGGGGGCCGAGCCGGTGATCCACGCGGGTGATCTGCGTCCGGGGGTGCACCTGAACATGCTGGGCGCCGACGCCCCGGGCAAGGCCGAGGCCGAGATGGAGGTCGTGGAGCGCTGCGAGCTCTTCTGCGATGACTGGGAGCAGGCCAGCCACGGCGGCGAGCTGACCGGACCCCTGCGGGCCGGACGGATCACGCGAGAGCGCGTGACCGAGCTCGGGGCGGTGCTCACCGGAGCTGCCCCCGGGCGCAGCGGGCCGGCGGCGGTCACCCTCTTTGACTCCACCGGCCTGGCGATCCAGGACCTGGCCATCTGCCTCCCACTGCTCGAGGCGCATGGCAACGGCGCCGTGAAGGTCTCGTCCATCCGGCTCTGACATGAACGAATAACGTCCCCCGCGGAGAACCGTAGGCTCGCAGCCTCATGACAGGAGAAGCACCCGCGGAGCCGGGATCGGAGGAGGCGCCGATTGAGCCTCCGGTGAACGGACCGGAGGCACCGGCCCCCGAAGCCGGGTCTGAAGGCGCTCCCGCTGCCCGGGCGGGGCAGGTTGGCGCGAAGAGCGCCGCCGGCATGGCGGTCGTGACCCTTGGCGCGCTCGGTGTCGTCTTCGGCGACATCGGCACGAGCCCGCTCTATGCGCTGAAGACCGTATTCGAGGCCCACGACCACGCCGTGAAGCCGAACGAGGCGGGAGTGTACGGCGTCATCTCGCTGGTCTTCTGGGCGATCACCAGCGTCGTGTCCGTCAAGTACGTCACCTTCATCATGCGCGCCGACAACCAGGGGGAGGGCGGGATCATGGCCCTCGTCGCGCTCGTTCAGGGAGCGTCGCTCGAGGGCCGGGTCGCAAACGCCATCCTCGTGGCGCTGGGGCTCTTCGGAGCCGGGCTCTTCTACGGCGACGGCATGATCACCCCCGCGATCTCCGTGCTCTCCGCGGTTGAGGGGCTCGAGGTGGCGGCGCCGGGCCTCGACGCGCTGGTGGTGCCGATCACGCTCGCCGTGATCACGGCGCTGTTCGCGATCCAGCGGTTCGGGACCGAGGCCGTCGGCCGCCTGTTCGGCCCGGTGATGGCGCTGTGGTTCACCACTCTTGCGGTGTCCGGTCTGGCGGAGGTCATCCAGCGCCCGGCGATCCTGAGGGCGCTGTCGCCCACCTACGGGGTCGAGTTCTTCCTCGACAACGGGGGCATCGCGTTTCTAGCCCTCGGTTCGGTGGTGCTTGCGGTCACCGGGGCCGAGGCGCTGTACGCCGACATGGGCCACTTCGGCCGCCCCGCGATCCGCCGCGCGTGGTTCTTCCTCGTCTTCCCGGCGCTCACCCTCAACTACATGGGCCAGGGGGCCCTGGTCCTCGATTCGCCACGGGCGATCGACAACCCGTTCTTCCTGCTGATGCCCGATTGGGGGCGGATGCCGATGGTCGCGCTCGCCACGCTTGCCACCGTGATCGCCTCGCAGGCCGTGATCTCCGGGGCCTTCTCGGTCACTCGTCAGGCGGTGCAGCTGGGCTTCCTGCCGCGGCTGAGAATCCGGCACACCTCCGAGGAGGAAGGCCAGATCTACGTCCCCGCGGTCAACCGGTTGCTCTTCGTGGCGGTGGTTGCGCTCGTGGTCGGCTTTGGCTCGTCCGCGGGCCTTGCATCCGCCTACGGCATCGCTGTGACCGGCACGCTGGCGATCGACACCATCCTCTTCTTCGTGGTCGTGCGAATGCTGTGGCGCAAGCCGCTGTGGCTGGTCCTGTCGGGCGCTGGCGCCTTCCTCTTCGTGGACCTCGCCTTCTTCTCGGCCAACCTGCCGAAGGTGATGGACGGCGGGTGGTTCCCGCTGTTGCTCGCGGTTGGTCTCTTCACCCTGCTCCTCACCTGGCAACGGGGGCGCGAGCTGGTCACGGCCAGGCGCGCGGAAGCGGAGGGGCTGCTTCGCGACTTCGTCGAGGAGGTCCGGACGATGGACCCACCGGTTTACCGGGCGCCTGGGACGGCCGTGTTCCTGACCGCCGGCGCTGACTCCACACCCCTTGCGCTTCGCGAGAATGTCGACCACAACCGCGTCTTGCACGAGTGCGTGGTCATCGTGGTGGTCGAGACCAAGAGGGTCCCGCACGTCGACCCCTCTGAGCGGGTGGCTGTCGACGAGCTCGGCTACGAGGACGACGGCATCCTGCAGATCACGGTCCGGTACGGCTTCCAGGATCGCAAGAACGTGCCGCAGGCCTTGAGGCAGGCGGCCGCCCAGGGGCTCGAGGTGGACATCGATGTGGAGCATGCGACCTACTTCGTGTCCCACATGACGATCGTCCGCGGCAGCGCCCCGGGCATGCGCAGGTGGCGCAAGAAGCTGTTCATCGCCCTGTCGCGCGCGTCGACCAGCCCGGTGGAGTACTTCGGTCTGCCCGAGCACCGGATCGTGACGCTCGGCTCCCACATCGAGCTATGAGGGCGGGCTCGCCCCCGCCGCGGGCTAGAGGGGGATGTTGCCGTGCTTGCGCTTGGGCCCCTGCACTCGCTTGGTCTGAAGCGTCTCGAGCGCGGTGATCAGCTTCGGGCGTGTCTCATGGGGCACGATCACATCGTCGATGTACCCGCGCTCCGCCGCCGAGTAAGGGTTGGCGAAGCGGGCCTTGTAGTCGTCCATCAGCCGCTCGCGCCGCTCGTCGGGGGTGGGGGAGCTCTGGATGTCCCGCCGGTAGATGATGTTCACCGCGCCTTCCGGGCCCATCACAGCCACCTCGGCCTGGGGCCAGGCGAAGTTGAAGTCGGCGAGCATGTGCTTGGAGCTCATCACGTCGTAGGCGCCGCCGTATGCCTTGCGGGTGACCACCGTCAGCTTCGGCACCGTGGCCTCGGTGAACGCGTACAGCAGCTTTGCGCCGTGGCGGATGATCCCGCCCCACTCCTGGCTCGTGCCGGGCAGGAACCCGGGTACGTCGCAGAAGGTGAGCAG
>DASZCV010000210.1:0-3092 GCA_035942755.1 Thermoleophilaceae bacterium | reverse complement strand
TCTCCACCGTGCGCACGAGCTCTGCCTCAGGTGCCTTCAGCAGGGTCGACAGCTCACGCAACCGCTGCGTGCGATCCTCGAAGAGCCGCGTGGCCACCGGGCCGGTGACCGCCTCGATCCGCCGCACGTTGGAGGCGCTCGAGGTCTCGGTTGTCACATGGAACAGCCCGACCTCGGCGGTGGAGTGCACGTGCGTGCCGCCGCAGAGCTCGCGGGACACCTCGTCCACCTCCCCCATCCGGACCCAGTCGCCGTACTTCTAGCCTAACAGTGCCATCGCGCCGAGCGAGCGGGCCTCGGCGAGGGTGGTCTCGAGCGCGCGCACCGGCAGGGCGGCGGCGATCCACTCGTTCACCCGGGCCTCCACGTCCGCCAGCTCCTCGGCGGTGAGCCGCTCCCCATGGGTGAAGTCGAAGCGCAGCTTGTCGGGCCCCACGTAGGAGCCGGCCTGGCGCACATGCGGCCCGAGGCGCTCGCGCAGCGCCGCGTGCAGGAGGTGAGTGGCGGTGTGGTTTCGCATCGTGGCCAGCCGCGTGTCGCGCTCCACGACCGCGCGTGCCTGCTCACCCTCGGCGATCGTGCCCTCCACCGGCTCGAGCGCCAGGACCTGGTCGGCTCCCACGCGGTAGACGTCGGTCACGCGCGCCCGCGCCGAGCTCGTCTCCACAAGCCCGGCATCGGAGATCTGCCCGCCCCCCTCTGGATAGAAGGGGCTGTCCTCGAGCTTGGCGAGCACCCATCCGTTCTCGGCCTCCACCGCCCGGACCACCGTGTCGGCGGCGACCGACTCGTAGCCCACGAAGTTGGTCTCGAAACCGGCGGCCCGGGCGAACCGGGCCACGCGCTCGGCGGCCTCCGAGCCCGCGCCCCTATCGCGGGCGCCCGCCCTGGCGGTCTCGCGGGCGTCCTCCATCAGCGCAGCGAAGGCATCCTCGTCGACTCCCAACCCCTCCTCGGCCAGCAACTCCGTGGTCATCTCGAACGGAAAGCCGAATGTGTCGTGCAGGCGAAAGGCATCGGCTGCCGCAACCTCCTGGGCACCGACGCCCTTGGCATCGCGTACGAGAACCCCCAGCAGCCGCTCCCCCTGCGCGAGGGTGCGGCCAAAGCTCTCCTCCTCCGCCGCGGTCCAGCGCTCGAGCGTCCCGCGCTCGGCGCGCAACTCCGGGTAGACATCACCCATCATCTCCACCACCAGGTCGCAGAGCGCGGGCAGGAAGCCCTCCTCCAGACCGAGCACCCGCCCCTGCCGGATCGCGCGCCGAAGGATCCGCCGCAAGATGTAGCCGCGGTCCTCGTTCGAAGGCACGACTCCGTCCGCCAGCAGGAACGCTGCGGCGCGGCCGTGATCGGCCAGCACCCGCAGGGCGCGGGTGGTGGGAAAGTCCTGCCCGTAGTGGCGCCCCGAGCGCTCCTCGCCGAAGCCGATCAGCGGGCGAAAGGCGTCGGTCTCGTAGACCGACGGCACGTCCTGCAGGATCGCCGCCATGCGCTCGAGGCCGAGGCCGGTGTCGATGTTCCGCTGGGGAAGGTCGGTCAGCGAGCCGTCCGGATGCAGCTCGTACTGCATGAAGACGAGGTTCCAGTACTCGAGGTGGCGCTCGGAGTCATCCCCGGGCCGGTCTTCCTGCGCACCGAAGCCGGTCCCCCGGTCGAGGTAGAGCTCCGAGCACGGCCCGCACGGACCCGTGGGGCCAGACTGCCAGAAGTTGTCCTCGCGCCCGAGTCGCACGATCCGCTCCTCGGGGACCCCGATCGCCCGCCAGCAGGCGATCGCCTCCTCGTCCGGGCCGAGGCTCAGCTCCTCGTCTCCGCCGAAGACAGAGATCCAGATGTGCTCGGGGTCGAAGCGGAAACCCTGCGTCGAGAGCTCCCACGCCTGCTCCACCGCCCCCTGCTTGAAATAGTCGCCCACCGAGAAGTTGCCGAGCATCTCGAAGAAGGTGAGGTGCCTGGCGGTCATCCCCACGTTCTCGATGTCTGTGGTCCGGAAGCACTTCTGGGCGGAGGTGAGGCGGGGCGCGGGCGGGTCCTCCTCGCCGCGGAAGAAGGGCTTGAACGGCTGCATGCCCGCGGTCGTGAGCAGCACGCTGGGGTCGTAGGAGGCAGGCACCAGCGGCGCGGAGGGCATCCGCCTGTGACCTCGCTCCTCGAAGAAGGCGAGAAAGCGCTCCCGGATCTCGCTCGTTTGCATGGGATCCAGTCTAGGCGGGTGACCTCGCCACACCGGCGCTGTTCACTTCAGGCAGAAGCTCGAGTAGTCGGCCCCGTAGACGGGGTGGAAACGGGCACAGTTCTCGGCGTCCATGCGCTCGGACAGGAAGGTGCTCTGCCGCTCGACGCCATAGGGCGCGAGGTAGGCCTTCTCGACGATCATCCGGTCGAGCTCGGCATAGCCGTCAGCCGCGCTCCCGGGATCGGTCTCCCCCGCGAGCTCCTGGAGCCTCTCCTCCACCTTCGGCTCGAGCACGTCGCCGTCGAGTCGCTCCATGAAGGTCGCCGGGTGCGGCAAGGCCGGCGTGTAGGCGGCAAGACCGGTCTGGGCGCGCCCCCGCCGAGCGCCCCGCAGCCGAGCCACCCTCCGCACCTTGGCCTCCAGCCCGATCTTGTCGAGTAGCCCCGAGTAGTAGCGGGCCACCCGGCGGTGGCCGCGATCGCCGTCGGTGACCACGGTGACCGGCTTGCCCTCCTCGCCCGAGTCCTCGATCAGCTGCCGCGCCCGCTCAGGGTCGCCGTTGAGATTCGGGTCGCCGTACGGACACGGGTCGATGCGGCTGAAGCCGGGGACCCCTCGGGGAAGGAAGTTGCACGTAGGCTGGAGGAGGCCGGCGGAGAGCCGCATCAGGGCTTGCTTGTCGAGCGCGAAGTTCACAGCCCGACGGACCTTCTGGTTGTCGAACGGCGGCGTGCGCTCGTTGAGGAAGAACCACGAGGTGGTGAGCGTGGCGTGCTCGGTGTAGCGGTCCTTGTACTTCGAGCGGATCTCGGGCAGCCGCGCGACGGGTGGGGATCCCTGCATGTAGTCGAGCCGTCCCTGGATCACTCGCCGCGTCTGCACAGCCTCATCCCTGACCAGGCGCGTGGTGATCCGC
>DASZCV010000209.1:0-2871 GCA_035942755.1 Thermoleophilaceae bacterium | reverse complement strand
ATCGTTCTCATCGTCGTCGCGGCGGTGGTCCTCATCACCGTCGCGCAGGGCATCCGGATCGTGCCCCAGGCGCGGGCGGGCATCGTCGAGCGGCTCGGGCGCTACCAGCGCACCCTCGACGCGGGCCTGGCGCTGATCGTCCCCTACGTCGACCGCGTGAAACCGCTCATCGACCTGCGCGAGCAGGTGGTCTCCTTCCCCCCCCAGCCGGTGATCACCGAGGACAACCTCGTGATCCACATCGACACGGTCATCTACTTCCAGGTGACCGATCCGAAGGCCGCCAGCTACGAGATCGCCGACTACATCTCGGCTATCGAGCAGCTGACCGTCACGACGCTGCGCAACGTGATCGGGGGCATGACGCTCGAGGACACGCTCACCTCGCGCGACAAGATCAGTGGTGCGTTACGGGTGGTGCTCGACGAGGCCACCGGCAAGTGGGGGATCCGCGTGATCCGGGTGGAGCTGAAGGCGGTGGACCCGCCGCCCTCGATCCAGGAGGCGATGGAGAAGCAGATGCGCGCAGAGCGCGACCGCCGCGCGGCCATCCTCACCGCGGAGGGAGTGAAGCAGTCCCAGATCCTCACGGCGGAGGGCGAGAAGCAGAGCTCGATCCTTCGGGCCGAGGGTCAGCGGGAGTCGCAGATCCTCACCGCGGAAGGCCAGTCGAAGGCGATCGAGACGGTCTTCGATGCCATCCACCGCGGTGATGCAGACCCGAAGCTGCTCGCGTATCAGTACCTGCAGATGCTGCCCCAGATAGCCCAGGGAGAGTCAAACAAGATCTGGATCATCCCGAGCGAGTTCACCCAGACACTCGGCAACCTCGGCTCGGTGATCGGGGCTGCCGGCGACGCCAGGCCGGCCACCGGCGGCCCTCCCGCTCCGCCCCCGCCGCCCCGCTAGCCTGAGCGGCATGTTCGACGCCCTCTCAGAGCGGCTGAACGACGCCCTGGGGGACGTCCGCTCGCGCGGAAAGCTCACCGAGGACGAAATCTCGAAGGCCATGCGCCAGGTGCGCCTCGCGCTGCTCGAGGCCGACGTCAACTTCAAGGTGGTCAAGCAGTTCACCGGGGCGGTGAAGGAACGCGCTCTCGGCGCCGACGTGCTCGCGTCGCTCAACCCCGGTCAGCAGGTGGTCAAGATCGTGGCGGAGGAGCTCACGACGCTGATGGGAGGCGCGGGTCGAGAGCTCGTGTTCGCCAAGAAGGGCCCGACCGTGATCCTCATGGCGGGCCTGCAGGGGTCGGGAAAGACCACCGCCTGCGGCAAGCTCGCCCGTCACCTGCGGGAGGAGAAGAAGCTCGACGTTGCCATCGCGGCCTGCGATCTGCAGCGCCCCGCGGCCGTGGATCAGCTCGTGAAGGTGGGCGCCCAGGCGGGGGCCGCCGTCTACGAGCAGGGGACCTCCCGCGACCCGGTGGACGTGGCCGAGTGGGCGCTCAGCCAGGCGAAGAAGGATGGTCGCGACGTGCTGGTCGTGGACACCGCGGGCCGCCTGCACGTGGACGCGGAGCTGATGGAGCAGCTCGGCCGGGTCAAGAAGCGCACGAAGCCCCACAACGTCCTACTGGTGGTGGACGCGATGACCGGCCAGGACGCCGTGAGCGTGGCCGAGAGCTTCGCCGAGACCGCGAACTTCGACGGAGTCGTGCTCTCGAAGCTCGACGGCGACGCCCGCGGCGGCGCGGCGCTGTCGGTTAAGGCCCTCCCCGACAAGCCCATCCTCTACTCCTCCACGGGAGAGAAGCTCGACGCCTTCGAGCGCTTCCACCCCGACCGGATGGCGCAACGGATCCTTGGCATGGGCGACGTCATGACGCTCATCGAGAAGGCCGAGGCGAAAATCGACGAGCGCCAGGCCCAGGAGCTCGAGCGCAAGATCAAGAAGAACCAGTTCACGCTCGACGACTTCCTCGAGCAGATGAAGCAAGTGCGGAGCATGGGCCCGCTCCAGGGTCTCCTCAAGATGATCCCGGGCATGGGCCAGCAGCTCGGAGGCCTGCAGGTGGACGACAGGGAGCTCGACCGCCTGCAGGCGATCATCACCTCGATGACCCCCGCCGAGCGCGCCAACCCGAGGATCATCGACGGCTCGCGCAGGCGCCGCATAGCGGCGGGCTCGGGCACCAACGTCCAGGCCGTGTCCCGGCTCGTGAAGCAGTTCGGCCAGATGCAGAAGATGATGCGCCAGCTCCAGCAGGGCAAGATGCCCTCGATGCAGCAGCTGGCCGGCAGGTAACGCGCGCGGCGCACGTCAGGGTGCCAGGCAGGATGCCGCAGGGGCTCGGTCCGCCGAGAGCCGGACCGTCAGGGCGCCAGGATGGCGCCGGGAACCTCAGAACTGCGGCAGGATGCCGCAGGGGCGAGGTCCGGCGAGAGCCGGACCGTCACGGCGCCAGGATGGCGCCAGGGACCTCAGAACTGCGGCAGGATGCCGCAGGGGCTAACCTCACACCATGGCCGTCCGAGTCAGGCTCACGCGAGTGGGCAGCAAGAAGAACGCGATGTGGCGCGTGGTGGTAGCTGACCAGCGCTCGCCGCGGGATGGCCGCTTCATCGAGATGATCGGCCATTACAACCCTCACACCCAGCCGTCGCAGATCGTGATCGATCGGGAGCGGCTCGATCACTGGATCTCACGGGGTGCCGAGCCAAGCGGCACGGTGAGGAAGCTGATGCGCGCCCCCAACTCCCAGCCGCTCGGCGCGGTGGCGGCTGACGCCCTGCCCGACGAGGCTGCGGGTTCCGCCCCTGACCCGGAGGCCGTCACCCAGCCTTCGGAGGGCGCGGGCACCCCGCCTTCGGAGGGCGCGGGCACCCCGCCTTCGGAGGGCACAGGCACCCCGCCTTCGGAGGGCACAGGGG